>NZ_JBSFJX010000020.1:0-98281 GCF_053598275.1 Streptomyces sp. NPDC001156
CCTGGACCCTGACTCCGGCCACACCATGAAGCACGGAGGGCGGCCCCGCCACCAGCGGAACCACCCTCACAGCAAGATTTTCAGTGATCTTCTAGGCGAAGTCCTCGGTGGCGTCGACGCCGCAGCGGCGCAGTACTTCGATGACCTGGCGTTCGAGGTCCTCGCCCACCTTCGTCACCTCGGGAATGCCGAGACTTCCGAACTCGTCACTGGGCCGGTGCATGCCGAAGACCGCGTTGCCGTCGCCGTCGCTCCACACCAGCATCCGCAGGGGCGCGTACAGCAGGGCCCTGGGGTCGTACCGCATCATGCTCTCGGCAGTGACGTGGTTGCCGGTCAGGTACTCCATCGTCCTCACCTGGTGGCCCGCCAGCTTCAACAGCTGGGTGCCGTTGAGCCGCCAGTAGCGGACCAGGTGGTTGGGGGCGTTCACCTCCATGGCGGCACGGACGTCGTCCCAGCTGCCGCCGGCCTCCGCGATGAGCTCGACCACCCCCACGTCGGCGATGGGCGCCGCCTTCTCGAAGGCGGTGATGAAATCGCCGTAGGGAATTCCCGTGTGGACTTCGACCCGCTTCACGGTGTGGGTTTCACTCGGCATAAAAGAACTTCCCTTGCTGCTGGGCCCGCGTCCTTGGACAGCGGGCCGGATATGTTGCCGACAGCGGAAGCCTCAGAAAAAGAACCGTAGGTTCGTCGGGTGAGCCGGGCAACTCGGGCCGGGTGTTCTGGGCGCACCCTGGAAGCCATTTCCATGCGAACGGGTATTCGTTTGGACTGGCCGATTGAGCAGCTCGGTCGGCGGTACCCGCAGAGGCAGGGCGAAGCCGCCTCGATACGAGGGAGGGGCCAGAGTCTCCGAGTATGCACAGAGAGCGACGGTGATCAGAAATGACCCATCCACGCCAAGTCCCACGCCCACGCCATCGTGGCGTCTGCCGGCTCGCACTGGTCGGTGGCCTGGCGGCCTTCCTGACACTGGGCGCCGGTCCCGCCCGGGCGGCCTCCTCGGGGCACGTTTCGACGATCGACGAGGCGACCCACCGGATGACCGTCACGGACAACGGCCGGACGGTGATGACCTTCGCCGTGAGCTTTGGAAAGCTCAGCTTCCGTACGCCGTCAGGAACGTTCCACGTGCAGGGCAAGGACGCGGTCGTCCAGATGACCTCGTGCAGCGCGCACATCACGTGTGATCCGCACAATCCCAACTACTACTCCCTCAGGGTCAACTGGGCGGTGCGCCTGACCAGCACGGGCGTGTTCGTTCACGCGGCGCCCTGGAACAATGCCATCGGCCGAGCGGACATCTCCCACGGCTGCATCCACCTGAGCACGGCGGACGCCCGCCGCTTCTACGATTTCAGCCGGGTCGGCGACACGGTGATCGTCAAGCACACCGGTACGAGCGGCCGGTAAAGGCGCGCAGGCAGCGTGAAGGGGTGGCACTCGCGGGAGCGTGTCGCCCCTTCGTCCGTCCTTCGTGGGCGGTGCTTCCCCGCAGCGTCAGCGTGCAGTTCCGAACGTGGCGTGCCCGCCCACAAGCATCGTCTGCCCAGGGGCCG
Organism: Streptomyces sp. NPDC001156; assembly: GCF_053598275.1. Taxonomy (NCBI): domain Bacteria; kingdom Bacillati; phylum Actinomycetota; class Actinomycetes; order Kitasatosporales; family Streptomycetaceae; genus Streptomyces; species Streptomyces sp. NPDC001156. The sequence goes on from NZ_JBSFJX010000020.1 coordinate 1,566, forward strand.
GCACGATGTCCGAGGCAGGCGCAGCCGCGAGCGGACCACGTCCGGTGACCCGGATCGCCCCGGCTCGGGCCGGCGCTACGCGTACAGTCCCCCGCCCGCCTGGTCCTCGAAGGCCTCCGGCCAGTAGCGCCAGCCGTCGTCCTGGGGGGTCCTCGGGGTGGGGTCGCAGGCGATCGGGTCGACCGCGGCGAGCGTTTCGGCCATGGTGGCGGCCAGTTGCTCGTACGCGTCCGTCAAGTCGTGCTCATGGTCGAGCGCCTTCTCGCGGTGCACCAGCCAGACCGTGAAAGCCAGGGTGGAGATGTCCGCGTTGAGCGGGCGAAGGACCGCGTCGGCCTCGCTCCAGCACAGGACCGCCCCGGTGGCGCCGTCGACGAGCAGACTCGTGTCCTCCACCAGATAGCCGAGGCGTATCAGCCGGTCCGCCTCCGAAGGCAGTTCGTCCGCGGTGAACCGGTCCTCGTCCGCGTAGTGCTCGGCCAGCGTCGGCAACGGCACGTCCGTGTCGAGTTCGTACCAGTAGCCGTTCTCCGGGAGGCCCACCTCACGCAGGAAGCGGCGGGTCGGCTCGTGCGTGAGCGTGCCGGGGAAATCGACCTCCTCGAAGCGCACGACGGCAGCGGAGCCGAACTCCTCGTCCAGCAGCCGCGACGGCAGGTCGAGCGCAAGTCCCGTGCCGGGGCGGGCGATCCGGGCGAGGGGGCGGATCAGCGCGGCCATCCGCCAGTACGGCGCCAGGTCCTCCCCGGCGTCCGCGGCGAACACCGACGCCAGCCGCTCGGACGCCGCCGCCACCGCCTTGGGGCCGTATCCCTGGGACGCGAACCGGCCCCGGGACGCGATCAGTTCGTCCGTCGCGGCCGCGCACCGCAGCAGCGCGTCCAGCGACGGCGCGAGCGGCGAGAGGTCCATCAAGCCGGGGTGACGCGGGTGGACGTGGGTCGTGAAGACCTCGCCCGTGGTGCCGTTCAGCACGAGGGACTCAAGGTCCCGGTCGACGGTCCGCAGCGCGCCTATGACGAGTTGGTCCCGCAGTTCCTCCGCGAGCCTCTCCGCGTCGTCGACGAGTTCGGCGACCCGCCGCAGCGCGGGGCGATGGCGCAGCGCCCCGAATCCCAACAGGGCGCTGTCGGACGGCAGTCCGGGCCCGGTGAGCAGGCGCCGCGTCGCCTCGTGTGTGACATGCGGATCGAGATCCGTCCCGGTCAGCGTGATCACGCCACCGATGTCGGTCGTGCCCATTGCTTCCCCCGTGTGCTTCGTCCCCAGAGCTGCCCGTGGCGGAGGGACGACCCCCGTCGAGCGGCTCTCCCCCGACGTCGAAAACCATACGCCGCCCCACTGACAACGCGGCCGGCATCGGTCCGGGACTCGCCGCACGCCCTGGGCACGTGACGAAGACCACAGGTTTTTTCGGGGAGGGCGCGGCCCGTCAGGTGAAGTACACCCCACCGAGGACCACCACGATCGCCGCCAGCACGAACACGAGGATCCACCCCAGCAGCTTCCCGACACTGGGTGGAGGCTCGTAGCGCGGCTCCTCGGCCGAAGGGGTCTCGGGGGTCTGCTGGGGCTGGTCGGTCACGTTTCGCTCCCGCTCACTGCGCTGTCACCACGGCCGCCTGCGGACGGATCGGCAGGCGGTTGACGGGGCGGCCCGTCGCCGCGCGTACCGCCGAGGCGATCGCCGCCGGGGAGGTCACCACCGGCACCGCGCTGACGGACTTCGCTCCGAAGGGCGCGACCACGTCCCGTTCCTCGACCAGCTTGACGATCCGGATCTCCGGCGCGTCCAGTGCCGTCGGCAGGGAGTACCCGGTCAGGTCGGGGTGGCGAATCAGGCCGCGGGCGGTGCGCAGGTTCTCCGTGAGCGCGATGCCCACGCCCTGGGTGACGCCGGCCTCCACGCGCGCCATGAGCTGCGTCGGATTCAGCACCCGGCCCACGTCCTGGGCGAGCGCCAGCTCCACGACCCGTACCGAGCCGATCTCGATGTCCACGTCCACCACGGCGCGGATCGCGCAGAACGCGAGCCCCACGAAGGCGTCGCCCTGGCCCGTCTCGTTCAGCGGCTCCGTCGGGTGCGGGCGGCACTGCGCCGTGGCCCACAGCTCCTTGCCGTCCATCGCCTCGGTGACGGTGGTCGACAGCACTCCGTCGTACGAGGTGATCTTGCCGTCGGTGATCTGGAGCAGCTCGGTGGACATGCCGAACTTGTGCGCCAGGGGTTGCAGCAGCTGCGTGCGGACCATCTTGGCGGCACGTTCCACCGCGCCGCCCGACACCCAGGTGTGGCGTCCCCGGCAGCCCGGACCGGCCGGCGGCTGGTCCGTGTCGACCGGTGCCACGTGCACCTCGTCGATGCCGAGTGTGTCCTGGACGATCTGCCGGGCCAGCGTCGCGAAGCCCTGACCGGTCTCGACGGCCGCGCACAGCACGGTCGCGACGCCGTCCTGCACCTTCACCGTCGCCGTGGAGACCTCGTCCGCGCCCTCGGCGCCCAGCATGTGCACCATGCCGACGCTGTAGCCGACGCCCCGGCGCACGGCACCCGGTTCGCCCGCACCCTCGGGACCGCCCGGCAGCAGCCAGTCCTCCTCGGGGGTGTCCTTGGGCAGCGGGGGCAGCGGGTAGTCCCGTACCGCCTCCAGCAGTTCGGCCACCGGCGCGGGGCAGGTCACCGTCTGGCCCGTGGGCAGGACGTCACCCGTCTCCAGGACGTTGCGCAGCCGCAGCTCCGCCGGGTCCACGCCGAGCTTCTTGGCGAGCTTGTCCATCTGGGCCTCGTAGGCCGCGCACACCTGCATCGCGCCCTCGCCGCGGACGTGGCCCGAGGGCGGGTTGTTGGTCCGTACGGCCCAGCCCTCGATGAAGGCGTTCGGGACGACATACGGGCCGCAGGCGAAGGAGACGGCGGCGGCGAGCGCCTCCGAGGAGGTGTCCGCGTACGCCCCGGCGTCCAGCAGGATCTGCGCCTCGACCTTCACCAGCTTGCCCTCGGCGTCCGCGTGGTGGCGGTAGCGCAACAGGGTGGGGTGGCGGTGGACATGCCCGAGGAAGGACTCTTCGCGCGTCGCGGTCAGCTTGACCGGGCTGCCCGTCTTCAGCGCGAGCAGACCGAGCGGCAGCTGGAAGCCCTGGTCCTCGCGGTCGGCGGTGGCGCCGGGCACCCCGGTGACGACCACCTTGACCTGCTCGGGTTCGAGGCCGTAGACCGCGGCGGCGCGGTCCCGGTCGGTGTGCGGGTCGGTCGAGGCGACGTACAACTCGACCCCGCCGTCGGGCCGGGGCACGGCGAGCCCCGCCTCCGCGCCGATCGGGGCGGGGTCCTGGCGGCCGATGCGGTAGAGGCCCTCGACGACGATGTCACCGGCCGCGTCCGGGTCGCCGTGGCGCAGCGGGATGTGGCGGATCAGATTGCCGTCGGGGTGCAGCGGCTCGGCCTCGAAGGCCTGCTCCGGGTCGGTCACCGGGTCGAGCACCTCGTACTCGACGATGACGGCGGCGGCGGCCATGCGCGCGGTGTCGGGGTGGTCGGCGGCGACGGCCGCGATGGGCTCACCGTGGTGGCGCACGATCTCGGAGGCGAACACCGGCCGGTCGGCCGTTCCGCGGCCGTGGAGGGCGCCGCCGGGCACGTCCTCATGGGTGACCACGGCGCGGACGCCGGGCATCTCGCGCGCGTGACTGGTGTCGATGGACAGGATGCGCGCATGCGGATGCGGCGAGCGGAGCACGGCGGCCCACAGCAGGCCCTCGGCCCACAGGTCGGCCGCGTAGGGGAAGGTGCCCTCGGTCTTGGCGCGGGCGTCGGCGGACGGCAGGGAGACGCCGAGGCCGTGCGGCATCAGGTCCGGGGCGGGTACGGGTGCGGCCGCCGCAGTGGTCGCGGTGCCGGCTTCGTTGCTCACGCCTGGCCTCCGTCCTGGCCGTAGAGGTGCTCGTTCGGGGCCGCGGCGTCGAACGCAGAGGAGTGAACGCCGCCCGCCCCGGGTCCGGCCTGGTGGGGGATGCGGGCCTCGTCGGCGTCCGGCGCCGCCTCCGCGTGCGCCTCGCGCTCGGCGACGACCTCCCTGACGGCCTCGACCACGCCCCGGTAGCCGGAGCAGCGGCACAGGTTGCCGCACAGCGCCTGGCGGGTCTCCAGCTCGGTGGGCGCGGGGTTGCCCTCCAGGAGGTCGTGCAGGGTCATGGCGATGCCGGGGACGCAGAAACCGCACTGCACGGCGCCGCACCGGGCGAGCGCCCGCTGCACGTCCGAGGGCTGCCCGTCGACGGCGAGGCCCTCGACGGTGCGCACCTCGTTGCCTGCGGCGGTGACGGCCGGCACCAGGCAGGACGCGACGAGCCGTCCGTCGACCTGGACGTTGCAGGCGCCGCACTCGCCCTGCGAGCAGCCGTCCTTCGCGCCGGCCAGGCCGAGCCGCTCGCGCAGGACGTACAGCAGCGACTCGCCGATCCATGCGTCGGTCACCGGCCGGTCGGCGCCGTTCACCCTGAGGACGTACGACGCCAAGGGGTGCTCGTCGTTCGTAGGTGCGGGCCCGGCGGCCTGCTCACCGGATTCGGCGGCCTCCGCCGGCATCTCGGGCCCGGGATCCGGTGTCTCTTCGGCCTCGGAGGCCCCGGAGGGCTCAGACGGCTCCTGGGCGGCCTCGGGGGCCTGCGGGGCGCCACCGGGCCGCCCGGCCTCGTACGACCCGCCGGAAGGCTCCCCAGGAGCCTCGGCGGCCACTTCGGCGGTGCTCTCCGGTGCCTCGCCCGACCAGGGCTGTCCGGGCGCTTCCGTCGCCCAGGGCGCGGCCGCACCGCCCGGCAGGGTCGCGGGCGGGGTGCCGCCCCACTGCTCGACCAGCGAGGACGTGCTGAACTCGCCCGACTCGTCCGGCAGGTCGCCGCCCGCCACCGGGATCGACCACTGTCCGGTCACGTCGTGCCCGGGCGCGGGCGCCTCCTGCGCGGCCGCCGACTCCTGGAAGTTCCACTGCCCGGTCGCGCCCGGGTGGTAGGCGAACCGGCCGCCGCCCTCCTGGCCGGCGGTGTCCCGGTCGGGCCACTGGGCCCCCTCGGCGGGCGCGCCCCAGTTGCCGCCTGCCGCCCCCGGGTCGACGGGGGTGCCCGCGGCCGGGGTGAAGGAAGGGGGCACATACCCGTGGCCCGGCGCGGCGAGCGGGCTGTCGGCGGCGGCGAGAAGTGCGTCGATACCGCCCTCGGGGAGCTGAACGAAGGCGGTGGCGCTGTCGTCGTAGTCCCCCTGCGGCAGCCGCTCCCAGGAGCCGCGGGCGCTGCGCCGGGAGTCGCCCTCGCGGTGCTGGTCGTCGGTCACGACAGTGCCCTCCCCAGTGCTCGTCGGGCCAGCGCGGCGACGGTGCGCCGCAGATGCATCACGGCGGGCGGAAGCTGTTGCACGGAGCCGTCCTCCGCCGGGGCCGCGTCCGGGATGCAGGCCGAGGCGACGTACTCGCCGAAGGCCGTGCGCGCCTCCGGGACGATCGTGCGGTTGTTGTCCCAGTCGATGAGCTGGGCGACCCACTGCTCGGCCTCCAGAGGGCGCAGCGGCATCGGCGCTATGGCGCCGACGGCGCAGCGCACACCGCGCCGGGCGGGGTCGAGGACGAGCGCCACGGAGGCGACGGCCCGCCCGGGGCCGGTGCGCCCGGTGGCCTTCAGGAACACCTGCGGGGCGTGCAGCAGTGGCACGCGCACATAGCCGATGAGTTCGCCGGAGCGCAGCATCTCCACGCCCGCGAGCAGGTGCGAGACCGGGATCTCCCGGCGGGCTCCGCCGGGCCCGACGATGACCAGCGTGGCCTCCAGGGCGGCCAGCACCGGGAGCGCGTCCCCGGTGGGGGCGGCGGAGGCGATGTTGCCGCCGAGGGTGCCGGCGTTGCGGATGTGCGGCGGTCCGGCCGCGCGCGCGGCCGCCGCGAGGGCGGGGATGAGGGCCGCGAAGTCGGGGCGGCCCATGCGCGCGTGGGTGAGTCCGGCGCCGAGCAGCGCGTGGCCGTCCTGGTACTGCCAGCCGCGGATCTCGCTGATGCGGCCGAGACCGACCAGCGCGGCCGGTCGTAGCTGCCCGGAGTTGACCGCGGCCATGAGATCGGTGCCGCCCGCCACGGGAACGGCGGCCGGCACGGCGGCGAGCGCCGCCACGGCCTCGTCCAGCGAGGCGGGCAGCGTCACGGCCTGCGCCGCCTGCGGTGCGTGCGTGGTCAAACCGGCTGCCCCTTCCCGCTGCCCCACTGGTCCCACCTGTGCTGCCGTACGGTACGTGCTGACAGGGCGGACGTGGCAACTCTGGCACATCTTTCCCGGCCCTCGACGCGGGGGTCCGCTAGGAGGCATTCGCCCCCTCACCAGGAAGATGGTCCGCTTTGATGACCAATGCCCGATAAGGTCGGATTGCCGGTTTTCGGTGATGCTTGCGTCACTTCTCCCATGCGTAGTCACGTTTCCAGGGAGTCCGGCGCCTCGCCCGCCCCTCCACGGCCGCCTCACACGTTCGGGGGCGCACCCTCGATCGGGCGTCCGAGCACACCCGGTCGCCGCTGCCACGGACGTGGTCCCGCGGGCGGCCGGTAGGCCACTCCCAAGGCGTCGAGCCGGCGGTAGTGCGCGGTCATCCGCCGCTCGAAGTCCGCGAAGTCGCGGTCCGCGGGGGCGGGCAGGGCGCTCCAGGCCACCTCGGCGAAGGCGGCGAGCCGGGGGAACGTCTGGTAGTCCACGCGCGACTGATCCTCCATCACCTCGGTCCACACGTTGGCCTGGGTGCCGAGGACATGCCGCGCCTCCTCTTCGGTGAGCTGCGGCGGAACCGGCTCGAAGCGGTAGACGTCCTCCAGAGTGCGCACATATCCGATAGGCACCGGCTCGTCCGCCCCGCCGTCCTGACGGTGGTCCAGGTAGACCTGCTGCTCAGGGCACATCACGACGTCGTGCCCGGCCCGCGCCGCGGTGATGCCGCCCGCGCACCCGCGCCACGAGGACACCGCGGCACCGTCCGTGAGGCCCAGTGCCGTCGTCTCACCCCTGGCCGCTCGTGACTCCCGCAGGCCTTCCTCGCCGTCCGCGGCCGGGGTGCGCTCTTCGACCCGGCTCCCGCCCTCCAGGATCTCGTCCCAGCCGATGAGCCGGCGGCCGCGCGCACCGAGCCAGGCGTCGAAGTGCCGGATGAACCACGCCTGCAGACCGTCCTCGTCGGCGAGCCCGAGTTCCGCGATGCGCGCCTGGGCGGCCGGGGACTTCCGCCACTGGTCCTTGGCGCATTCGTCGCCGCCGATGTGGATGAAGTCCGAGGGGAACAGTTCCAGGACTTCCTCGAGCACATCCTCGTAGAACCTCAGGGTGTTGTCGGTGGGCGCGAGGACGTTCCTGGAGATGCCCCAGTCGTCCCAGACCGTGAGGGAGTCCGTGTCGACGACGTCGCGGTTGCCGAGTTCGGGATACGCGGCGATGGCCGCCTGGCTGTGCCCGGGCATGTCGATCTCGGGGACCACGGTGATATGCCGCTCGGCCGCATAGGCCACGATCTCGCGGATGTCTTCATGCGTGTAGAGGCCACCGTGCGGTTTCTCCTCCCACAGCGGGGAGGCCCGGTGGCCGAATCTCGTGCGCGCCCGCCAGGAGCCGACCTCGGTGAGCCGCGGATACCGCTCGATCTGCAGACGCCAGCCCTGGTCGTCGGTGAGATGGAAGTGGAAGACATTGAGTTTGTGCGCGGCCATCAGGTCGAGGTAGCGCAGCACACCGTCCTTGGGCATGAAGTGCCGGGCGACGTCGAGCATGAGACCGCGCCAGGGGAAGCGCGGCGCGTCCTCGATGATCTGGTGCGGAATTCCGTGGCCGGCTCCCGGCCGCACGGGTGCGCGCCGGAAGGCATCGGGCCCGAGGAGCTGACGCAGCGTCTGGGCGCCCCAGAACACTCCGGCCGCGCTGCCACCCCGGATCTCCACACCCCAGTTGCCAATGGCGCTGAGTTTGTATGCCTCGGGTTCCAGTGTGTCGTCCAGGCGGAGCCGTACGGAATTGCGGCTGTCCTCGGTACCGGGCGGCAACGGCAGGCCGAGGGCCGCACCGAGGGTGGAGCGCAGCCAGCGTTCGGTGGTACCGGTACCGGGTGCGGCCACCAGGGCGGTTTCCCGGTCGAGCAGGACCCCGCAGCGCGTGGGGCCCTCGATGGCGCGCGGCGCCGGAATCAGTTCCATCACGTCAGTCCTTTACCGCTCTGCCCGGCCCGGAGACCGGCCATCGCTGTACGAGTACGAAAGAAGACCGGACCGGAAGAGGACGAGGAGTGCCGTCGTCACAGGAATCCGCCGCATGAATCCGGCGATCGGGAACGGGCGGTCAGGAACGTCATCAGCGGCCTGGGCCGGCACTGGAAGCCGCATCGCGTCCTGGCCGTCGCCGCGGGAAACGCGACCATTCCCGGGGCGAGGACGGCCGGGCCCACCGGGCGATGGCCGTTGAGGAAGCAACAGCCGAATTCCCGCCCCCTGAAGGCGGATCCGCACCTGCGCGGCGCCGTCGAATGCGGCGGCCGTCACGGCGCCGGCCGCCGGATGAAGGCGGGGCGCCGCAGGAGTGGCAGAAGCCGTGCTGATCCGGCCCGGCCGAGGGGATTCCGACGGCGGTCGCGATCAAATCCGTCCGGGCCGCCGGAACTTGAATGCCGCATTCCGTCAAGGCGGCGATGCGGGGCCCGATGGCGTCGCGGGCAGTTCTCGGGGTCGCCGATGATGGCGTCGACGCGCCGGGAAGGCCGAGGGGCCGGGCGGGCGACCAGTGGCGCGACGGTTCGGGCAGAGTGCTTCATCGAGCATCCTCCGGAGCGAGCGCGTTGCAATATGTGCAATGGCCGCTCTGCCCTGCACAACACCGGAGGCTACGGGCTCATGAACATGCCGACAACAGATCGCACCGCCCCGTGACCCGGCGGGACGCGTCGCCGGCGCCGGCAGGACGCCGGGCAGAAGCACGAAGACCCCCGGGGTGCGCCACTGCGCGCCCCGGGGGTCCGGCGATGCCAGTCGGTGAGCCCGTCGGCTACTTGTCGCCGCCCTTGCCTTCATCGCCACCGCTGCCCATGGAGTCGTAGATCTCCTTGCACATGGGGCAGACGGGGTACTTCTTCGGGTCGCGGCCCGGTACCCACACCTTGCCGCACAGCGCCACGACGGGCGTGCCGTCGAGTGCGCTCGCCATGATCTTGTCCTTCTGGACGTAGTGGGCGAAGCGCTCGTGGTCACCGTCGCCGTGCGACACCTGCGGTGTCGGCTCGACGAGGGTCCCCGTACCAGTACCGCGCTCGGGCTCAAGAGTGCTCATAGGGCCAAGGGTACTGAAGCCCGCACGCATCAGTTGAGCGTAGGGTCGTCCGGGTAGGTGGCCACCATCGCCAGCTCACTGCGCTGGCGTCGCAGCACCTCGCGCCACAGCCTCTCTGGCTCCGGGGACGACACATCGCCGGGCTCCGACTCCACGACGTACCAGGCGCCCTCCACCAGCTCGTCCTCCAGCTGACCGGGGCCCCAGCCCGCGTACCCGGCGAAGATGCGCAGCGAGCCGAGCGCCTGGGCGAGCAGCTCGGGCGGCGCCTCCAGGTCGACCAGACCGATGGCCCCGTGCACCCGCCGCCAGCCGAGGGGGGCTCGTTCTCCCGATCCACCGGGGATCACCGCGACACCGAGCGCCGAGTCCAGCGAGACCGGTCCGCCCTGGAAGACGACCCCGGGCTCGCCCGCCAGGTCCGCCCAGCCCTCCAGGATGTCGCCCACATCCACGGGAGTGGGACGGTTGAGCACCACACCGAGCGACCCCTCCTCGTCGTGGTCAAGGAGGAGCACCACAGCGCGGTCGAAGTTCGGGTCCGCCAGGGCGGGCGTGGCCACGAGCAGCCGCCCTGTGAGCGAGGACACCTCGGTCATGCCAGACATGATCCCGCATCTTGCGTCCGGATGGGGAGGCAATACGGGTACGCGGGTGAATGCAGCTCAGGGCGTACGGGTGCGGCCCGGGCGCACAGGCGGGTGGTAACCCCTTGCGTCCGGATACGCACGGTTCGTGTTGTGGCGAATCTATGACGTGGCTGGGAAGTACTTGGGCTTACTCGAGGGGGGTAGGCGGCCATTACGCTTACGTCTCCGGCCCCTGCCCAACTCCACGGAACGCGAGATCCATGACCGTCAACGACGATGTCCTGCTTGTCCACGGCGGAACCCCGCTGGAGGGCGAAATCCGTGTCCGAGGTGCGAAGAACCTCGTGCCGAAGGCCATGGTCGCGGCCCTGCTGGGCAGTGCGCCGAGCAGACTGCGCAACGTTCCGGACATCCGCGACGTACGCGTCGTGCGCGGGCTGCTGCAGCTGCACGGCGTGACGGTCCGTCCGGGCGAGGAACCGGGCGAGCTGGTGCTCGACCCCACGCACGTCGAGAGCGCGAACGTCGCTGACATCGATGCCCACGCGGGCTCCTCGCGTATCCCGATCCTCTTCTGCGGCCCCCTGCTGCACCGTCTGGGCCACGCGTTCATCCCCGGCCTCGGCGGCTGCGACATCGGCGGCCGTCCCATCGACTTCCACTTCGACGTGCTGCGGCAGTTCGGCGCCGTCATCGAGAAGCGCGCGGACGGCCAGTACCTGGAGGCGCCCAAGGGACTGCGCGGCACAAAGATCCGGCTGCCGTACCCGTCCGTCGGCGCGACCGAGCAGGTGCTGCTGACGGCCGTGCTCGCCGAGGGTGTCACCGAACTGTCCAACGCGGCCGTCGAGCCGGAGATCGAGGACCTCATCTGCGTACTGCAGAAGATGGGCGCGATCATCGCGATGGACACCGACCGCACGATCCGCATCACCGGTGTGGACAGGCTCAGCGGCTACACCCACCGCGCCATCCCGGACCGTCTGGAAGCCGCGTCCTGGGCGTCGGCGGCGCTGGCGACCGAGGGCAACATCTACGTCCGCGGCGCGCAGCAGCGCTCGATGATGACGTTCCTGAACACCTACCGGAAGGTGGGTGGTGCCTTCGAGATCGACGACGAGGGCATCCGCTTCTGGCACCCCGGCGGCCAGCTGAAGTCCATCGCGCTGGAGACGGACGTGCACCCGGGCTTCCAGACCGACTGGCAGCAGCCGCTGGTGGTCGCCCTGACCCAGGCCACGGGCCTGTCGATCATCCACGAGACGGTCTACGAGTCCCGCCTCGGCTTCACCTCCGCGCTCAACCAGATGGGCGCGCACATCCAGCTCTACCGCGAGTGCCTCGGCGGCTCCGACTGCCGCTTCGGGCAGCGCAACTTCCTCCACTCCGCGGTGGTTTCGGGCCCGACCAAGCTCCAGGGCGCCGACCTGGTCATCCCCGACCTGCGCGGTGGTTTCTCGTACCTGATCGCGGCTCTGGCGGCCCAGGGCACCTCCCGGGTCCACGGCATCGACCTCATCAACCGCGGCTACGAGAACTTCATGGACAAGCTCGTGGAGCTGGGTGCCAAGGTCGAGCTGCCCGGTAAGTCACTCGGCTGAGCGAGCCGGGTACGGCGCGAGGGGCGGTCACCCGGATCGGGTGACCGCCCCTTTGGCCTTACTGGGCCCGTACGCCGTCCCGAGGAGCGTCTGCGGGCCTCGTTACGCCGTCCCATGGCGGTACGGCCTTCGCTGCGCCGTCCCGTGGGGGTACGGCCTCGTACGCCGTCCCGTGGCGCACGAACGGCAGGGTCAGTTGCCCTTGGCGGCTTCCTTGAGCTTGGAGCCCGCGGAGACCTTCACGCTGTAGCCGGCCGGGATCTGGATGGGGTCGCCGGTCTGCGGGTTGCGCGCGGTACGAGCGGCACGGTGGGTGCGCTCGAAGGTCAGGAAGCCGGGGATGGTGACCTTCTCGTCGCCCTTGGCGACGACCTCGCCGACCGTCTCGGCGAACGCGGCCAGCACGGCGTCGGCGTCCTTGCGGGTCACCTCGGCGCGGTCGGCCAGCGCGGCCACCAGCTCACTGCGGTTCATGTTGTTACTCCCGTGTTCTTCTTGCCGTTGAGGCGTGCCACGCGGCGGAGCCGCATGATGGGCACGTCGAAGCCGATGCTGCCAGGGTCCTCGGTGGGCCCCCGGACCCGGGTCCGTCGTCAGACCCTTCGCGCCCGAAGACGCATCCTGCCCCCACCTGCGGCGGGAAAGCCAATCCGGCACCCGTAGGAGTCGTGAGAACACCCGTGGGAGTCACACGAAAAGCGCCACTGCCTCATTGTGGTGACGCCGTTCCGCGCGCGGCAACGGATCGCAGGCCCCCGGGGGCCTGACCTGGCCGCCACCATAGAGGGCGACCGGGCACCCCGGCTTCCACGACGCGCCGGATCCACGCCACCGTGGCAATGCTCACAGCCCGGGCGCAGCAAGGCCTACTCGGCGGAGGCCGCCACCGCCTTCGCGGCGTCGCGCACCGCACCCGCGACCGCGCCCGCGACCTTGTCGTTGAACACGCTCGGGATGATGTAGTTCGGGTTCAGCTCGTCCTCGGTGACGACGTCCGCGAGCGCGGTGGCCGCGGCCAGCATCATCTCCGTGTTCACCGTGCGGGACTGCGCGTCCAGCAGACCGCGGAAGACGCCCGGGAACACCAGGACGTTGTTGATCTGGTTCGGGAAGTCGGAGCGTCCGGTGGCCACAACGGCCGCGGTCTGACGGGCGATTGCGGGGTCGATCTCGGGGTCCGGGTTCGCAAGCGCGAACACGATCGCACCCTCGGCCATGGCGGCCACGTCGTCGCCGTCGAGCACGTTCGGGGCGGAGACGCCGATGAAGACGTCGGCGCTGCGCACGGCCTGCTTGAGGGTGCCGGTGAGGCCCTCGTGGTTGGTGTTGTCGGCGATCCAGCGCAGCGGCGAGTCGGGGGCGGCGGCCACCAGGTCCTCGCGGCCCGCGTGCACGACACCGTGGATGTCGGCGACGACGGCGCTCTTGACGCCCGCCGCGAGCAGCAGCTTGAGGATGGCAGTTCCGGCCGCGCCGGCGCCCGACATCACGACGCGCACATTCTCAATTCCCTTGCCCACCACGCGAAGTGCGTTGGTGAGGGCGGCGAGGACGACGATCGCGGTGCCGTGCTGGTCGTCGTGGAAGACGGGGATGTCGAGGGCCTCGCGCAGCCGGGCCTCGATCTCGAAGCAGCGGGGCGCGGAGATGTCCTCGAGGTTGATGCCGGCGAACCCGGGGGCGATCGCCTTGACGATCTCGACGATCGCGTCGGTGTCCTGGGTGTCGAGGCAGATCGGCCAGGCGTCGATGCCGGCGAACCGCTTGAAGAGGGCCGCCTTGCCCTCCATGACGGGCAGCGCGGCCTTCGGGCCGATGTTGCCGAGGCCCAGTACGGCCGAACCGTCCGTCACGACCGCAACCGAGTTGCGCTTGATCGTCAGACGGCGCGCGTCCTCGGGGTTCTCGGCGATGGCCATGCAGACGCGGGCGACGCCCGGCGTGTAGATCATGGAGAGGTCATCGCGGTTGCGGATGGGGTGCTTGGACGCCATCTCGATCTTGCCGCCGAGGTGCATGAGGAACGTACGGTCCGAGACCTTGCCCAGGGTCACGCCGTCGATACCGCGCAGCTTCCCCACGATCTCCTCCGCATGGGCGGTGGAGGTGGCCGCGATGGTGACGTCGATACGGAGCTTCTCGTGGCCGGACGCGGTGACGTCGAGGCCGGTGACCGAGCCTCCGGAGGACTCCACGGCCGTGGTGAGCTGGGAGACCGCGGTTCCGCTCGCGGGCACCTCCAGCCGGACCGTCATCGAGTAGGAGACGCTGGGCGCCGTTGCCATGGCCGACTTCCTCTGCTTTAACCGTGTGGCGGATATGCCGTCCGATCGTCGCACCTACTGAGGAGTACGTGGTAACGGCCCCGGATTGCGGACGTTTTGTTTCGTCACAACCGAGTACTTTCGGAAAGCGCCTTCCACCATACGAGAGGCCCGGACGGCGATGAAAGTGACCCGGCCCACCAGTGAGAAGAGGTCCGCGTCACGGATATGACGCGGACCTCTCGAACGTTCAACGACACCGACCCGCCATGCTCGCCTCGCGGCAAGTGGTCGCTCGCAGCGACAAAGGTTGGGCCCGGGGGCTTGGATCGGGCCGGTGTCACGTCAAGGCTAACAAACAGATCCGGCAAGGCCATTCCCGAACCGAGAGTTCATCTTCCGTACGGGTCGGTCCAGGTCAGCCGGGGGCCGGTCCAGGGCCCGTCCAGGTCAGTCCCGGAGCAGATCCGGCACCCCGGACGCGTCCGGCTGGTCGCGCTCGCTGGAGACCACCGTCAGCTGCTGGGTCGCCCGGGTCAGCGCCACGTACAGCACCCGCAGGCCCGCGGGGCTCTCGTCGGCGATCTCCGCGGGCGAGACGACGATCGTCGCGTCGTACTCCAGGCCCTTGGCCTCCAGGCTGCCGAGCGCCGCCACCCGGTCGCCGAGCCCCTCGAGCCAGCGGGCCGCCTCCTCGCGCCGGTTCATGGCCACGACGACGCCGACCGTGCCGTCCACCAGGCCGAGCAGCCGGGCGGCCTCGCTCCGTACGGTCTCGGCCATCGACCCGCGCACCACCGGGAAGCGCGGCTCGACGCCCGTGGAGCGGACGGCAGAGGGGGCCTCGGAGCCGGGCATCGCCAGGGCGAGGACCTTCGAGGCCAGATCGGCGATCTCCGCCGGGTTGCGGTAGTTGACCGTGAGGGTGAAGCGGCGGCGCGGACGCGTGCCCAGTGCCTCGTCGCGCGCCTCGGCCGCCTCGTCGGGATCGGACCAGGACGACTGGGCCGGGTCCCCCACCACCGTCCAGGTCGCGTGCCGGCCGCGACGCCCGACCATCCGCCACTGCATCGGCGTGAGGTCCTGGGCCTCGTCGACGATCACATGCGCGTACTCGATCCGCTCCTGGGCGAGTCGCTCGGCGCGCTCGCGCTGCGACTCCTCGCGTACAGGCATCAGCTCCTCGAGACCGGTCAGCTGATCGAGCGGGTCCAGTTCCCGCTTCTTCTTCGGGCGCGCGGGCAGGCCGAGGATGGCCTGCAGCTCGTCCAGCATCGCCACGTCGTGCACGGACAGCCCCTGCCGCTTCAGGGAGCGCGCGACCCTGCGCACCTCCGACGGGCTGAGGATGCGCCGTGCCCAGCGGCCGAGCCGCCTCTCGTCGGCCATCGCGGCCAGCACGACCTGCGGGCTCAGCTCCGGCCACCAGGCGTCCAGGAACGCGACGAAGGAGTCCTCGGAGGCGATGTCCTCGTCGAAGGAGGAGCGCAGCTCGGCTGCCATCTCGGGGTCGGTATGCCGGGTGGCCGAGCCGGAGCGGTTCCACAGGGCGTCCAGCAGCAGCTTGCGGGCGCGCGGGCGCAGCAGGTTCACGGGAGCGGTGCCGCTGAGGGCCTGGTGCCGGATGCGCTCCAGTTCCTCAGCCTCCAGTTCGAGGCGGCGACCGAAGGCGACGACCCGCAGCCGGGTGGGCGAACCGTTCGTCTCCAGAGCCCCGCGGGCGGCCTTCCGCAGCACCTTGAGCATGCGGTGCGAGCCCTTGGCCCGGGCCACGGACGGGGAGTCGTACAGCGTGGCCTCGGCACCGTCGACCAGCGAGCCGATGGCGCGGATGGCGACCTGGCCCTCCTCGCCCAGCGAGGGCAGCACGCCCTCGGTGTAGGCGACCAGCAGCGGGGTGGGCGAGACGATCAGGATGCCGCCCGCGTATCTGCGCCGGTCCTGGTAGAGGAGGTAGGCGGCCCGGTGCAGGGCGACGGCGGTCTTGCCGGTGCCGGGCCCGCCCTCGACATAGGTCACGGAGGAGGCGGGGGCGCGGATGACCATGTCCTGCTCGGCCTGGATCGACGCCACGATGTCCCGCATGGTGTGGGTGCGGGCCTGGCCGAGTGCGGCCATCAGGGCGCCGTCGCCGATCACCGGCAGCTCATGGCCGTCGAGTGTCGCCTTCAGCTCGGGGCGCATCAGGTCGTCCTCGACACCGAGCACCCTGCGGCCCTTGGAGCGGATGACCCGGCGGCGTACGACCCGCCCGGGTTCTACCGGCGTGGACCGGTAGAAGGGGGCGGCGGCGGGCGCCCGCCAGTCGATGACCAGGGGCGCGTACTCCTCGTCGAGGACACCGATGCGGCCGATGTGCAGGGTCTCGGCGATGTCGGCCGTGTTGTCGGCCCGCACCGCGCCCTCGGCGGGCTCGACCGCCGTGTACGCGCCGTCCGGGCCCTTCTTGCCGTCCTTGCCGGGAAGCAGGTCGATCCGGCCGAAGAGGAAGTCCTCGAACTCGTTGTTGAGCCGGTTCAGGTGGACACCGGCCCGGAAGACCTGTGCGTCCCGCTCGGCCAGGGCTCCGGGCGTGCCGACGTGGCCGCGCTGGGCGGCGTCGTGCATCAGGAACTCCGCCTCGTGGATCTTCTCCTCGAGACGCCGGTACACCCGGTCCAGGTGTTCCTGTTCGACGCTGATCTCCCGGTCGCGGAGCGAGTCGTGCGCGGACCTGCCGACCGGGCCGAGCGCGGTTTCCTGCTGAACCTGAGCGGCCACCGGGCCCCCTTCTTACGTGCTGGGCAGCCGTCCACCGTACGCGAAGGGGGCCCGAAGAGGCTACGGCCTGCCCCGGACCCCCTGCACGCGTCAGCCCGCGGCGTGGTCCTGCGAACGCCGCGGGAGGTGCTCAGGAAGCTGCGCGATGGCCTACGCGTTCACCTCCACCAGCCGCTTCCCGTCGAAGGTCATGACCTCGAAGTGGTCGATCTGGTTCGGCGTGAAGGCAGCGCCGCCGTGCACGTAGAGCGGGTACTTCGCCGCTTCGGTCTTGGCGTTCGGGATACCGTAGCCCCGGTCCGGGACGGACCAGGAGGTGACCGTCTCGCGCTCGCCGTTCTTGCCGACGGCGATCAAGGAGCACTTGAGCGGGCCCTTGACGTTCTTCAACTGGAGAACGGCGTGGGTGCCCCAGGCCCTGGGCTCCACCGCGACCACGGCGTTGACCTTGGTGCTCGGGTCGGTCCCGGAGTGCTTGTCCTTCATGATCTGGAAGGCCTGCTGGGCGGGGCCCATGGCCATCGGGTCCTGCGCCGTGCCGCTGTCACCGCCGCCGTTCACCGCCATGACGGTGAGCGGGCCGCCGATGATCAGCGCGGCCGCGGCCGCCACCAGGTAGAAGCCGCGCCGGCGTTTCTGGGCGCGCCGCTCGGACACCTCGTCGATCAGCCGCTCGGCCAGCCGTGGGCTGGGCTTCGCGGACAGGGATTCGCCGAGGACCGGGGAGCCCTGGCTGCCGGGCAGGTCCGCGAGTGCGGCCAGCATCGGCTCCATGCCCGCGAGGTCGTCCAGCTGCTCGGCGCACCAGTCGCAGGTGGCGAGGTGGGCCTCGAAGGCCGTCGCCTCGGCGTCGTCCAGGATTCCGAGGGCGTAGGCGCCGACGGTCTCATGGATGTCGCCCTGTCCCTGGGGACCCTGTGGACCTCTTACGGCTCCCGGGCCGCCGGTTCCGAATCCCCCGTACACATTGCTCATGCCGTCACCCCCCGCTCCTCCAGCGCCAGCTTCATGGACCGCAGGGCGTAGAAAACCCTGGAGCGCACCGTCCCACTGGGGATGCCGAGCGTTTCGGCCGCCTCATTGACCGTACGCCCTTTGAAGTACGTTTCGACCAAGACCTCCCTGTGAGCAGGGGTCAGGTCGTCCAGCGCGTCCGACAGTGTCATCAGCCACAACGCCTTGTCGATCTCGTCCTCCGCGGGGATGACCTCCAGCGGCGACGGGTCCACCTCCTGCGGCCGGGCCTGCCGGCTGCGGTGGCCGTCGATGACGATGCGCCGGGCGACCGTCACCAGCCAGGGGCGTACCGAACCGGTCGCTCGATTGAGCTGGCCGGCGTTCTTCCAGGCACGGATGAGCGTTTCCTGCACGACGTCCTCGGCGCGCTGCCGGTCGCCCGCGACCAGGCGCAGCACATAGGCGAGCAGGGGTCCCGCGTGTTCTCTGTACAGGGCGCGCATCAGCTCCTCGTCCGGTTCCCCCGACGAGGACGACGAGGACGAGGTCATGCGATGGCGGGCCCTTGGCCTTCGTTCATCAGCCACGGCGGAATCCTTGCGCACGCCTACCTCCGGTGTCCGGGGGTTCCCCCAGTCGGTCGCTCACATCCGGGTACGCAGACAAGGGCCGCCGTGTTCAAAGTGAGACCACAAATTTCTTGGGGAAGGTGTGGAACGCCACGCTCCTGGGCACCCATTCCTCCCCCAACGGGACATACGGCATCAGCAGTCGAGAGACGCAGGTCACAGCAGCCGGAGGCTTCACTCGCCGACAGGGCTGGATCATCCTGTGAAAATTTGGCTTGACTTTGATGGAGGACCTGTCGAGATCCGTCACCCGCAGTTCGGTTTCAGCCACCGTCTGCCATGACTCGGCCGCTTTCCCGCATGTTCCAGAATGCCTTCCCTTTTACGGCCGGGGATCTACTTTCAGCGACGACTCGACCCCTTTCCGTCACCTGATGATTTTCTCTTCGCCGCCGGTCCTCTTTTTTCGTGGCCATTTCTCTTCTCCGCCGCGCCGCCGGCCGATGCCCCGGCGCGGATCCGCCGCATCCGGCGTCCACCACCACAGCTGGAGCCCGGCCGCAGCCGGGTCGCCCGGCGGGGTCACGCGCGGGCGAGTGCGGCGCGGCGGCGGTGGCGGGCCACCCGTTCCCTGTTGCCGCACACCTCGCTCGAGCACCAGCGGCGACGGCGCCCCCGGGACGTGTCCAGGTAGACGATGGGGCAGTTGTCGCCCGCGCACTGCCGCAAACTCGCCCGCGCCTCCGGGTCGGTCAGCAGCTCGACGGCCTCACGAGCCACCGCGGCCAGCAGTTCCTCGCACCCCGGGAGTGCCCACAGCCGCCGTACCAGCACGCCCTCCTCGGTGCGGATCGCGCAGGGCGCGGGCACCGTCCCCTGCGCCACCGTGTTGACCCATGCCAGCGCCCCGTCGGCCGGATGCCCGTCCAGTTCGCCGCGCACCAACCGCCCGATGTACCCGCGCAGTTCACGGAAGGCCGCCAGCCACCGCGCGTCCACCCCGGTCAGCGGCGTGCCCACCGGCACCAGCCCGGCCCCGTCGATCCATGCCCGCAGCCGCTCCACCGAGTCGAGCCGTTCCTCGGGATGAGTCGTCGCCAGCAGGTCCAGGCAGATCCGACCGGAGTCGAACCGCAGCTCGGACGAGGCCGTGGCCGTGTCGGATGCCATGTGCCTGTCACCGCCTTGGAGTTGCCGCCGCGAGCGGCGGCCGGTGTGGTCCGCCGAAGAGACGTGTCCGCGCGAGGATGCCCGGGTACCCGGAGTTCGTACCCCCGTTCGTACCCACTACAGTGCACGTCCGCACCTGCCCCGGGAAGGCCCCGTACGCCCCTGCCTCCACCGCGGACACCGGCTTGTGCGGCTGCGCGGTCGTCTCCGTGTGCCGGACTCGTCAGGACGGCTCAGACATCGGCGTACTTGGACTCCGCCACCGGGTCGAGCGCCAGCCGGTAGCCGCGCTTGACCACCGTCTGGATGAGCTTGGGCGCCCCCAGAGCCGTACGCAGCCGGGCCATCGCCGTCTCCACGGCGTGCTCGTCGCGCCCGGCTCCCGGCAGCGCCCGCAGCAGCTCCGCCCGGGCGACCACCCAGCCCGGACGCCGGCTCAGGGTGCGCAGCAGGGACATGCCGGCAGGCGGCACGGGCCGCAGCGCCCCGTCCACCAGCACGGCATGACCTCGGATCTCCACACGGTGGCCGGCGACGGGCAACGTCCGTGCCCGGGCAGGCAGTTCCCGGCACAGCAGTTGGACGAGCGGGCCCAGCCGGAAGCGTTCGGGCTGGACCGTGTCCACGCCGCGGGCCTGGAGCGGCAGCGCGGTGACGGGTCCGACGCAGGCGGGCAGCACGTCGTGGTGGAGGGCGGCGAGCAGGTCGGAGCCCAGTCCGCGCTCCTCGGCACGGGAGAGCAAAGACGCGGCGGCCGGCGCACTGGTGAAGGTGAGCGCGTCCAGGCCACGGGTGACGGCCGCGTCCAGAAGCCGGTCGACGGGCCCGACGTCCTCCGGCGGCATCCACCGGTACACGGGGACCCCGACGACCTCGGCGCCGCCCTCCCGCAGCGCCTCGACGAAGCCGGGCAGCGGCTCGCCGTGCAACTGGACGGCGATACGCCGGCCCGCCACGCCCTCGGTCAGGAGCCGGTCCAGGACCTCGGCCATGGACTCCGAGCCGGGCGACCAGTCCTCGGTCAGTCCGGCCGCCCTTATGGCGCCCTTGACCTTGGGCCCACGTGCCAGCAGTTCCACCCCGCGCAGCCGGTCCAGCAGGGCCTCACCGAGCCCCCAGCCGTCGGCGGCCTCGATCCAGCCGCGGAAGCCGATCGCGGTGGTGGCGACCACGACGTCCGGCGCCAGGTCGATCAACTCCACGGTCGCGGCCAGCAGTTCACCGTCGTCGGCCAGCGGCACGATGCGCAGGGCGGGGGCGTGCACCACGGCCGCGCCGCGCCGCTGGAGCAGGGCGCCCAGTTCGTCCGCCCGGCGCGCGGCCGTCACGCCCACGGTGAACCCCGCGAGCGGGCCGTGCTCAGGTCGCTGCTGGTTGTCGTCCATGGCCCTCGTCCCGCACTTCGGCCGGCATTCCGGTCCTACGCCTCGTCCTCGGATTCCGACGAGCCTGTCAACGACGCATGACGGGCCCGGTTCCGCTTCGTGTCACCGGTGTTACCGATCCGGTCCGGCCACGGGGGCGCCGCACGGATCTCCGGCTTTCCGGCCGAAGAACCGGGGGCGCCCCCGGAAGGACTCCGCGTCACACCTCGGCGTAGCCGAGCTGCGGCTTCGCCGCCGCGGCAGCGGCCTTCGGCTGCGCCTGCGCGGCCGGGCGGCGAAGGTATACGGCCCAGGTGACCGCGAAGGCGACGCCGTAGAAGGCGAGGAAGGCGACGAACGCGCCCGTGCCGGAGCCGTAGGAGAGGAAGGACTGCCGGAAGGCGAGGTTGATGCCGACGCCGCCGAGGGCGCCCACGGCCCCGATGAGTCCCATCGAGCCGCCGGAGAGCCGGCGCCCGTAGGAGACGGCCTCGTCCCCGGACAGCCCCTTGGCGGCGGCCTTGGCCTGGAAGATCCCCGGAATCATCTTGTACGTGGACCCGTTGCCGAGCCCGCTGAGTGCGAACAGCACCACGAAGACGGCGACGAACAGGGGCAGCGACTTCTGCACACTGGCCACGACCAGGACCGCGGTCGCACCGGCCATGGCGACGAAGTTCCACAGGGTGATCCTCGCGCCGCCGTAGCGGTCGGCCAGCCATCCGCCGACGGGACGGATGAGGGAGCCGAGGAGCGGGCCGACGAAGGTGAGGTACGCCGCCTGGAGCGGGGTCTGCCCGAACTGGTTCTGCAGCACCTGCCCGAAGGCGAAGCTGTAGCCGATGAAGGAGCCGAACGTGCCGATGTAGAGGAAGGACATGATCCAGGTGTGGACGTCCCTGGCGGCGTCCTTCGCGGCGCCGGTGTCGTTCCTGACGGACGCGACGTTGTCCATGAAGAGGGCGGCGAGTACGGCGGCGACGACGATGAGCGGGATGTAGAGGGCGAGCAGTACGCGCGGCCCGCCGTTCGCCCCGATGACGGCGAGGGCCACGAGCTGGATGACGGGCACGCCGATGTTGCCGCCGCCGGCGTTGAGTCCGAGGGCCCAGCCCTTCTTCCGCAGCGGGAAGAAGGCGTTGATGTTGGTCATGGAGGAGGCGAAGTTGCCGCCGCCGATACCGGCGAGCAGTCCGACCCACAGGAAGGTGGCGAACGACGTGCCGGGCTCCATGACGACGAAGGCGGCGACCGTCGGCACGAGCAGCAGGCAGGCGGAGACGATCGTCCAGTTCCGCCCGCCGAAGACGGCGACGGCGAAGGTGTAGGGCACGCGGACGACCGCCCCGACGAGTGTGACCACCGAGGTGAGCAGGAACTTGTCGGCGGGGGTGAGCCCGTACTCGGGGCCCATGAACAGGACGAGCACGGACCACAGGGTCCAGACCGAGAACCCGATGTGCTCGGAGAGAACGGAGAACGCGAGGTTGCGCCGGGCCACCCGCTGCCCGGTCGTACGCCAGAAGGTCTCGTCCTCCGGATCCCAGTGCTCGATCCAGCGGCCTCCCCTGCGCGGTGCGGGGGCTGTGCTCGGGGCTGTCATGTCGCCTCCACGGTTCTCCGGTGCCCGGGCGTCGTGAGTCCCGAAGGTAGGAAGGACGCGTTTCCGCACTGTGCCCGCGGGTGACCGCGAGGGAACGTTGCTCTCACGGGGTGGGGAGGGGTGCGGTGAGGGGGGCCGGGCACGGTGAGGAGGCCGGCTCGATCACAGGGCGGGCGCAGTGAGAGGACGGGGCACACGAGGGGGCCGACGCGGTAAGGGGGCCGGCGCGGTCAGGGAGCGGCACGGTAAGGGGGCCGGGGCGGTGACGGGGCGGGCCCGCCGCACAGGTGTGCTCGCTCCCGGGACGCCACGCCCGCTCGCGTCGGCGCCGGGAAGGCGCCCGCGGCGATCTGTCAGGTGTCAGGAAGCGGCCCTGCCCATGATGTCGGCGTCGGCGGCCGGAAGCCACGCCCCCGGGGGCCGGCGAAGCCATCCCTCGGCTGCACCGGTCTCGGCCGCCGCCCGTCGCAGTGCCTCGAGCCCGGGATGGGTCGCGCCCTTGCGCCACACCAGCGACACGGGGGACAGCGGCACCGGGTCGACCAGCGGTCGCAGGACCGTGCGCGGCATGGGCGGGAAGTCCGTCACCGCCAGGATCGGGTTCCCTCTCTTCGCCATGATCCGCTGGAACTCCGCCGTCCCGACGGCGAGCGGCGCGGGCGGTGCGATGCCGATGCCCCGGTTCTCGAACAGGCGGCGCGCAAGGTCGGTCCACTCCGGTGTGCGAGGGTTCCCGGCGCCCGCGTACACCGTCTCACCGGCCAGCGCGGACAGCGGCACCTCGGCCAGCGGTGCCAGGCGGTGGCCCTCGGGCAGGATGATCGCCATCCGCTCGTACCGCACGGGCTGCTGTTCGAGCCGGGTCCGGACCGCCGGATCCAGTCCGGCGAACCGCCCGAACGACGCGTCGAGCCGCCCGGCGAGGATCTCCGTGGCGGCCCCGGTCAGACCGCTCTCGTAACGCGTCATCAGTTCGGCGTCGGGGACCAGTTCTCGGGCACGGTCGAGGATGCGGCTGCCGACCAGGCCCGGGCTGTTGACGTCCACCAGCAGCGGCCGGTCGGGCTCGCCGTCCCGCCCGAACGCGGCGAGCAGCGCGCTCTGCGCCTCCAGCACCTGGCGCGCGTACGGCAGGAGGCGCGCGCCGTCCGAGGTCAGGGACACCTGCCGGGTGTTGCGGATGAACAGCTCGGCGCCCAGTTCCCGTTCCAGCCGGCGGATGTCGCGGCTGAGCGCCTGCTGGGCGACGTAGAGCCGGGTCGCGGCGCGGGTGAAGTGCAGTTCCTCGGCGACGGCGAGGAAGGCATGGAGCAGGCGGGGGTCGACGGTGACGGCGGGCATCCGCAGAACTTACAACCCAGGTGCGTCAATCACCACCGAGTAAGTGTTGGACCGCAGGTCAGGGGGCGGCGACGGTTGCACCATGCCGCAACCGCCCGCCCTCGCCCTCCGGCCCCGCAACCCCTATCTGCGCCTCTTCACCGTGCCCGGCACCCGCGCCTTCACGGCCGGGAACCTCATCGCCCGCCTTCCCATCGGCATGTTCAACGTGAGCGCGGTCATCATGATCGCGGGTGCCCGGGGGTCGTACGCCCTCGCCGGTGCCGTCACCGCCACCGGACTCGTGGCGACGGCCGTGGCCGGCCCCTGGGTCGCGCGGCTCGTCGACCGCCACGGCCAGGCGCGAATCGCCGTCCCGGCCGCGGCGTTCGCCCTCCTCGGCGGTCTGGCCCTGCTGCTCTGCGTGCACTACGACGCCCCCGACTGGACCCTGTTCGCCGCCTACGCCGCCACCGCCACGACCCCCAACATCGGCGGCCTGTCCAGGGCCCGCTGGGCCCATCTCCTCCGCGACGACCCGGACGCCCTGCACACCGCGAACTCCTTCGAACAGGCGGTGGACGAGCTGTGCTTCATGCTCGGCCCGGTGCTGGCCGCCTTCCTCTGCACCCGGCTCTTCCCGGAGGCCGGAACCCTGATCGGCGGGATCCTGCTGCTCACGGGAATGCTGGTGTTCGCGGCCCAGCGCGCCACAGAACCGCCGCCGAGCCGGGGCGCCCGTACGACCGCCCCGTTCCGCGCGCCCGGCATGCCCCCGCTGCTGCTGGGCCTGCTCGCCACGGGGGCGGTGTTCGGCTCGATGGAGGTGGTGACCATCGCGTTCGCCGACGCACACGGCCACAAGGCGGTCGCCGGCCCGGTCCTCGCACTGCAGGCCGCCGGATCATGCGCGGCCGGCCTGCTCTACGGCACACTGCGGCCCGCGGGCCCTCCCGAGCGCCGCTACCTGTGGTGCCTGACGGTGATGGCCGGCCTCATGTCCCTGCCCCTGGTCGCGGCCCGCACCACCGGCTCTCTCGCCGCCCTCGCCCCCGCCCTGCTCCTGGCGGGCATGGCCACCGCGCCCACGATGGTCACCGCGATGACCCTGGTTCAGCGCCGCACACCGAAGGGCCGCCTGAACGAGGGCATGACCCTCGCGGTGACGGCCCTCCTGGGCGGCGTGGCCTGCGGCTCCGCCACGGGCGGCTGGGCGGCGGAGCACCTGCAGCCGACAACAGGTTTCACCGTGCCGGCCACCGCGGCGGGACTGGCACTGCTGATCGCGGTGGGGCACAGGCGCGTTGTACGGATACCCACCGATGCACAGGTCTCCCGATGGACACCCTCGAAGGCGGACAGCCGATGAGGCGCAGCCTGCGCCGAGCAGGGCGCGCTGCGGCGGGATCGTCGGGGAAGAAGTCCCCGAACCCTTCGGCGCGCAGCGGACCGAACGCGTACTCGCCCTCGACCGTGATGTCGACCGGGCGCGGCCGCGCGCCCTGGCTGTCCCGCTCCCAGTGGAGGCCGTCGCAGCCCCAGCACACCCACTTCGCCGTCCGGTGGCGCTCGTCCCAATAACGTACCGCCCACGACGGCCCGAGGTGCCGGACCAGTAGCCGGGCGACCCTCAAACCCCGTTTGACGTGCTTGCGCAGGTCCGGGCGGGACGCGAAACCGCCCGGCGAACGGGACAACGACCAGGTACGCAGCGCGTCGGCCAGCTCCCCCGGTTCTCGCGCAGAAGCCGAGCTGGGTGTGAAAGGCCTCCTCCGATGATCCCCTGGCTGGTCTCGGTGGCCGCTGCGCCGCAGCAGCTTGGCCGAAGTCCGTCCGACCGGCTCCGCGCACGACAAAGGCCCCGCCGCTCGTAAGCGGCGAGGCCTTGCCCACATGGGGTAAGTGGAGATGGCGGGAATCGAACCCGCGTCCAACGGTGCGGAATCAGGGCTTCTCCGTGTGCAGTCCGCTGCGCTTTTCTCAGCCCCGGAGATCACGCGAACAAGTCTCCGACGGGCTCAGTCACTGTTTGGTTTCCCTCTTCACCCCGTGACCGGGATCAAGGTTTAGTCCCCTAGCTGATGCCAGGATCCGGGTCGGGAACAGCCCCGGGCTGACACTTCGCAAGTCGCTACTTAGGCAGCGAGGGCGAAGGAATCGCGCTTGGTGTTGGCGATTATTTTTTTCGGCCTGTGGTTTACGAGATCATGGCCGCTTCCTCGACACGCTTCCCCTGCTTCGACAGCCGCTGTCGAAACCGATCATCCCCATGTTGATTTTTCAATCGGCGCCCCTCGCGAGGAGGGACTGGCACCGGCGTACGGTGCGGACGCCATCGTACGGGATCAACGCATCTTCATGCCAGCGTATTCCCGGTGGCCACCCGGTCGTGGGACCAGGTTCAACCGTCCGGCGTGCCCGGTCGTCCCCGGCTCAGGCCCGCTGCCGGCGCCGTGCCGCAGACATCGCCCGGTCCGCCTCGCGGCGGTCCTGCTTCTCGCGGAGCGTCTGCCGCTTGTCGTACTCCTTCTTACCCCTGGCCAGCGCGATCTCGACCTTGGCGCGGCCGTCCTTGAAGTACAGGGCGAGGGGCACGATCGTGTGACCCGTCTCCTGCGACTTGGACTCCAGCTTGTCGATCTCGGTGCGGTGCAGCAGCAGCTTCCGCTTGCGGCGGGCGCTGTGGTTGGTCCACGTGCCCTGGCTGTACTCCGGGACATGGACGTTGTGCAGCCACGCTTCGTGACCGTCCAGTTGCACGAATCCGTCGACGAGCGAGGCCCGCCCCTGACGCAGCGACTTCACCTCGGTCCCCATGAGCACGAGACCGGCCTCGTACGTGTCGAGGATGTGGTAGTCGTGCCGCGCCTTCTTGTTCTGCGCGATCAGCTTGCGCCCTTTTTCCTTAGCCATAGTGCCGCCATTTTCGCACTGCGGAGGGGTGACGAGGAAAGCCGATTACGGCGGATGTCGATTACGGGAGGCGACGCGCTTCGCTACGAGGCGTCGCCGAGGCCGCTGAGCACCGTCTCGGCCCGCTCCAGCACCCGCTCATCGACCTCCAGGTCGGGGGTGATGCCGCGGCCGTCGACGCTGCGGCCCGCGGGGGTGCGGTAGTGCCCCACGGTCAGTTCCGCGACGGAGCCGTCGGGGAGGCGGCTCGGCATCTGGACCGAGCCCTTGCCGAAGGTGCGGGTGCCCACGACCACGGCCCGGCCGCGGTCCTGGAGGGCACCGGTGAGCAGTTCGGCCGCACTCATGGTGCCGCCGTCGACGAGTGCGACCAGGGGTCTGGTGGTGTCACCGCCCGGATCGGCGTGCAGGGCGCGCTCGTCGCCCTTGACGTCGTACGTGGCCACGAGCCCGCCGTCGAGGAAGGCCGAGGCGGTGGTGACGGCCTCGGTGACCAGTCCGCCGGAGTTGCCGCGCAGGTCGAGGACGATCCCCGCACCCTTGGGGGCGGCCGCCACGGCTTCGCGCACGAGGTCGCCGGAGCCCTTGGTGAAGGCGGCGACCCTGATCATGGTGACGCCGCCCCCGAGCCGGCGCACGGTCACCGAGTCGGTGGACAGCCGGGCCCGGCGCAGTACCTCGTTCCACCGGTGCGTGCCGCGCTGCAGACCGAGCCGGACCGGGGTGCCGGCGGGGGCGTCGTCGGCGTCGCCGCGCAGAAAGGACACGACCTCGGTGACGGGCCTGCCGTCGACGTTCTCGCCGTCGACGCTGCGCAGCCAATCGCCCGTGCGGATCCCGGCGGCGTCCGCGGGCGAGCCGGGCTGCACCCGCGTCACCTCGATCCGGCCGTCGCGCTCGCGGCGGGTGGAGAGCCCGACGCCGGTGTACTGGCCGTCGAGGGCTTCCTCGAACTCCTGGTACTCGCCCCGGGAGTAGACGGCGCTCCAGCGGTCGCCGCTGCGGCTGACGGCGCGTTCGGCCGCCTCCATGGGGGACTTGCCGTCGGCCATGGCCCGCGCGGCCGCCTCGGCGACGTCGTCGTCCCGGCCGACCTTGGCGACCGGGGTGGTGGAGGGCGATTTCCCGACGGCTTCGTCGAACGAGCCGGTCGCGGCGCCCGCGACGAGGACGCTCGCGAAGACCAACGTCAGGGCCGCCCCGTGGCGGATGCGACGGGGCTGACAAAACAAGTCATGGCCTGACATGCGGGTGAGTCTAGGACAACGCATGGGGGCGTACGGGCGGTTGCCCGCACGCCCCCATTGGCGTGCATCACACCTTCAGGTACTTGCGCAACGCGAAGAAAGCGGCAAGCGCGGGCATCAGCAGGCTCGTGGCGAGTATCAGCGGCAGCTTCGTCAACACGGCGTCCCAGCCGATGAAGTTGATCAGATTGAGCTTGTGGGACAGGTCGAGGCCGTGGTCGATGATGAAGTACCGGGCGACCACCAGGAACCCGCACGCGACCGTGCCGCCGATGAGTCCGGCGACCGCGGCCTCCATGATGAACGGCGCCTGGATGTAGAAACCGGAGGCGCCGACGAGACGCATGATGCCGGTCTCACGACGACGGCTGAACGCGGAGACGCGCACGGTGTTGACGATCAGCATCAGCGCGACGACGAGCATCATCGCCATGACCGCGCGGGCGGCCCAGTTCATGCCGTTGAGCAACCCGAAGAGGTTGTCGAGGATGCCCTTCTGGTCCTGCACCGACTGCACGCCGTCGCGGCCGTTGAAGGCGCTCGCGATGACCTGGTACTGCTCCGGGTTCTTCAGCTTGATGCGGTACGACTCCTGCATCTGGTCCGGAGTGAGCGAACTGGCCAGCGGGGAGTCGCCGAACTGCTCCTTGTAGTGCTTGTAGGCCTCGTCCTGCGACTCGTAGGTGACCTTCTGGACGACGGTCGTCATCTTGTCCAGGTCGCCGATGATCTGCTTCTTCTGCTCCTCGGTGACCGCGCCCTTGGAGCAGTTGGGGTCGGACTCCGCGTCACTCTTGTTGCACAGGAAGACCGAGACGTTGACCTTGTCGTACCAGTAGCCCTTCATCTGGTTCACCTGGTCGCTCATGAGGAGCGAACCGCCGAACAAGGCAAGCGAGAGGGCGACCGAGACGATCACCGCGAAGGTCATCGTCAGATTGCGGCGGAGACCGACACCGATCTCCGACAGAACGAACTGGGCGCGCATGGCGTCTGCTCAAGCCTTTCCGTGGATCTCAGTGCTGGTAGCCGTAGACGCCGCGTGCCTGGTCGCGGACGAGGCGGCCCTTCTCCAGCTCGATGACGCGCTTGCGCATCTGGTCCACGATGTTCTGGTCGTGGGTCGCCATCACCACGGTCGTGCCCGTCCGGTTGATCCGGTCGAGCAGTTTCATGATGCCGACGGAGGTCTGCGGGTCGAGGTTTCCGGTGGGCTCGTCGGCGATCAGCAGCTTGGGCCGGTTGACGAAGGCCCGCGCGATGGCGACGCGCTGCTGCTCACCACCGGACAGCTCGCCCGGCATACGGTCCTCCTTGCCGCCGAGCCCGACGAGGTCGAGCACCTGGGGCACGGACTTGCGGATCTCGCCGCGCGACTTGCCGATGACCTCCTGAGCGAAGGCCACGTTCTCGGCGACCGTCTTGTTCGGCAGAAGACGGAAGTCCTGGAACACGGTCCCCAACTGGCGGCGCATCTGCGGCACCTTCCAGTTGGAGAGACGTGCGAGGTCCTTGCCCAGGACGTGCACCTGCCCGGTGCTGCACCGCTCCTCGCGGAGGATCAGCCGCAGGAAGGTGGACTTTCCGGAGCCGGAGGACCCCACGAGGAACACGAACTCGCCCTTCTCGACCTCCAGGGATACATCCCGGAGGGCCGGACGGTTCTGCTTGGGGTAGACCTTGGAGACATTGTCGAATCGGATCACGGATGCACCACGGGCCGTTGGGATTGGTGACCGTGACCATACGCGAAGCAGGTGTACCGGCGCAGTCGCCGGTCTGGGTTGTGCAAGAGTTATGCGTTTTGTCCACCCCCAGCCACAGCACGAACCATGACATCCTGCAATTCGGCCGTGGGGACGCGATCGGCCGCGGGGGGGTCCCGTGGCTCCGGAACCAGCCGCTCCGACCGCCCTGGGAGCGCTTCCAGGCCCCATTCCCTCAAGGCCCCGCGCCGAAATCGACGGAACCTGGCACAGTGGAGTGGGGAACGGTTGCGTTCCCGGAAACGTTGTGTACGTGTAAGCGGCACAAGGAGGGCGAGGCGCATGACGTACGACCGATTGGTGTGCGCGAACTGCGCGGCGCCCGTCAGTGAGGGACGCTGCCCCGTCTGCCGCGCGAGCCGAGAGCGCCTGCAGCAGGAGAACCCCTGGTCAGGGCTGAATCCAATGGCGCTGATCGTGCTCTTGGCCGTGCTGATCGCAGCAGTGGCGCTGCTGGCGCACCAGACGGCGTAGGACAGCCGCACACACGGCGGCACGGGGACATACGGAAGGGCCCGGAGCGAGATGACGCTCCGGGCCCTTCCCATGCGCTTCTCAGGCCTGCGGACGCTGCACGGGCCCATCGGCCTCGGCCGGGCGGCTTGAGCCTTGGTCAGACAGCAGCCCCGTTGCGGCCGCTGACGAAGCGCGGCAGCACCCGGAAGCCGATACCACCGGCGATCATCGTGGCGGCGCCGACCAGCAGGAACGCGGTCTGACCGGCACCCGTCTCGGCCAGCTGCTTACCGCCGCCCTGGGCGGAGGTGTCGGAGCTGCTGTTGTCCGCACCGGTGTCGGTCAGGCCCGAGGAACCCTTGCCCTGCTGGACCGGGTTGTTGCCGCCGTCGGGGTTGGTGTTGTCGCCGCCACCGTTGCCGCCGCCGTTCCCGTTGCCGTGGCCGCCGCCGTTGCCCTCGGTCGGGTCGTCGGTCGGCTCGGTCGGTTCGCCGGTGGGCTGGGTCGGGTCGTCGGTCGGCTCACCCGTGGCGGTCGGCGGCTCGGACGTCGGCGGCGCCGGAGGCGTCGAGACGGGGGCCGAGGGGATGCCGGTCTGGGAGGGATCGCCGGTCGGCTCGCCGGTCTCGCCGCCGAGGCCGGCGGCGACGTGGACCCTCAGGCCGTCGTCGTCCGCGCTCGCGCCGATGTTGAGGTCGAGCGCCGAAGCGGCACCCGCGGCGGTCAGCGAAGCACCGGCGGCAATTACCACACCGGCGGCTATCCGCGCCACACGGATCCGCGTCTTCTTGGTCATCTGCCTACTACCCCCAGTAGCTGATCGTCAGTGGGGCAGCGCCCGGGGCCGCGGCGTCGGGGGCGGCTGTACGGGAGCCCCCCGGTTCACATGCACCCCAGAGATACGCATGCCGCACTTCACCCTTCCGAGTTTTCACAGCAACGTCAAGGTCGTTGCGTACGCGATGTCCAGTAAGTGATCGTTTGCGGGAGACGTCGCAGCGTGAGTGTGATGTAAAACCCAGACATCCGGCCGCAGAAAAGGCAACTGCCCCCGCTTGGGGGGCAGTTGCCTTTTCGACAAAGCATCGCTGTCAGGTGGCGATTTCGCCGTTCACCGCCGGACTTACTTCTCCTGCTGCTTGCGCCAGCGAATTCCGGCCTCGATGAACCCGTCGATCTCGCCGTTGAACACGGACTCGGGGTTGCCGACTTCGTGTTCGGTCCGCAGGTCCTTGACCATCTGGTACGGGTGCAGGACGTACGAACGCATCTGGTTGCCCCAGGAGTTTCCTCCGTCGCCCTTGAGGGCGTCCATCTTGGCCTGCTCCTCCTGCCGGCGCCGCTCAAGGAGCTTGGCCTGCAGAACGTTCATCGCGCTGGCCCTGTTCTGGATCTGGGACCGCTCGTTCTGGCAGGTGACGACGATGCCGGTGGGGAGGTGCGTGATCCGCACGGCGGAGTCGGTCGTGTTGACGCCCTGGCCGCCGGGACCGGAGGACCGGAACACATCGACGCGGAGGTCGGAGTCGTCGATCTCGACGTGGTCGGACTGCTCGACGACGGGAAGGATCTCGACGCCCGCGAAGGACGTCTGGCGCCGCCCCTGGTTGTCGTAGGGGGAGATGCGGACGAGGCGGTGCGTGCCCTGCTCGACGGAGAGGGTGCCGTAGGCGTACGGCGCCTGGACGGCGAAGGTCGTGGACTTGATCCCGGCCTCTTCCGCGTACGACGTGTCATAGACCTCGGTCTTGTAACCGTGCTGCTCGGCCCATCGCAGGTACATGCGCTGGAGCTTCTCCGCGAAGTCGGCGGCGTCGACGCCACCGGCCTCGGCGCGGATGTTCACGAGCGCCTCACGGGCGTCGTACTCGCCGGACAGCAGCGTCCGGACCTCCATCTCGTCCAGCGCCTTCTTGACGTCGGAGAGCTCGGACTCGGCCTCGGCGCGGGTGTCCGGGTCGTCCTCGGCCTCGGCGAGCTCGAAGAGCACCCCGAGGTCGTCGATCCGGCCACGCAGGGCCTCGGCCTTCCTCACCTCGGCCTGGAGGTGGGAGAGCTTGCTGGTGATCTTCTGCGCCTCGTCCGGGTTGTCCCAGAGGGACGGCACGGCCGCCTGCTCCTCGAGCACGGCGATGTCTGCCCTCATCTTCTCGAGGTCCAGAACGGCCTCGATCGACTCCATGGTCGAGGAGAGGGACTTGAGCTCTTCGGATACATCGACGACTGCCACGCATCCAGCGTAACGGCTCCGCCGCGAAGCCCATGCCGGGTGACTGCCGCTTCCCGGGACACCAGGGGCCACGCGAGCCCCTGAGGCCGCCGCCCCGCCACCCCTTCCGGCCTGGGCGGCCTCGCCTTCGGGCGGCGGGCGGCCTTGCTTTCGAGCGCCGGGGCCGAGCGGCCGGGGTGCGCCTGGCAACGGGCCTGAGGGCTTCGGGGCCGCTGGGGCCCGGGGCGAAGGGGCCTCGCGGTCGGGCGGCCGAGGCGCGCCTGGGCACTGGGACGCCGGACCACCGGGCGGAGAGGGCCGGGCCCGGGACGCCGGGCCGGTGAGCCCTGGACCCGGGACGCGGGGCCCAGAAAGTCGTGCCTCGGGCGCCGGGCAGCGTCGCCTTCGGCCGCCGGGCGCCCGGGGTGCGTCTGGTACTGGGCCGGGAAGGTTCGGGCCGCTGAGGCCCCGGGGCGAAGGGACCTCGCTGTCAGACAGCCGGAGTGCGTCTGGGCACCGGGCCCCTGGGCCACCGGGCGGAGAGGGCCGGGCCCGGGACGCCGGGCCGGTGAGCCCTGGACCCGGGACGCGGGGCCCAGAAAGCGGTGCGCCTCCGGCGGCGGGCGGCCACGCCTTCGACCGCCGGGGGCGGCGGCCGGGATGCGCGTGACACCGGGCCTGAGGGGTTGGGGCCGCCGCCCCGGGGCGGAGAGGCCTCGCCTTCGACCGCCGGAGGCCGGGCGGCCGGAGTGCGCCTGGCACCGGTCCGCTGTGGCCGGGGCCAGGGACTCCGGGCCGGTGAGCCATGAGCGTCGGACGCCAGACCGCCGTGCGGTTCGGACGCCGGACGGCCGGTGGAGGCACCGGTCCGACGTACCGCGGCCGGTCGTGTACCGGCTGTCAGGGTGTCGCCGGGGCCGAGTTCTTTGTGTCTGTGGGGCCCGCGGTGTCGTCTCCCGAGGTGGCCAGCCATGCGCCGACTCCGATGGCCGCGAGCAGGGTCGCCGTCGCCGCGCCCAGTGCGATCCGGCGGCGGCGGGCCTGCGCCCGGTGGCGGGCCGATCCCGGGCGGGGTGCGCCCGCGGCGCGGGGGGCGCGTGCCGTGCCGCGGGCGCCGCCCGCCAGCTCGTCCGGCCCCGGCACCCGCATCGACGTGTGAGTGTCCCGGTTGGAGTCCGTCTTGGCCCCCGGGACCAGCGGCACCGCCCCCCGCCGGGCCGGCGCCACCGCGGGGTCACCCGGCGCCGCCGCCTCGTGCGGCTCCTCCACCGGCTCCGTGTCCGGCTCGTCCACCTCCAGCGGCGGCATCCCGGCCAGCAGCGGCAGTTGCTCCCGCAGCCGTGCGGCGAGCTCCGAGGCCCGCAGCCGGGACGCGGGCGCCTTCGCCAGGCACTGCAGCATCAGTTGCCACAGCTCGTCCGGGATGCCGGGGAGGGGGACGACGGTCTCGGTCACATGCCGGCGCAGCACCGCGCCCGGGTGGCCCCCGCCGAACGGCGTGAAGCCCGCCAGAAGCTCGTACAGGACCGTCGCCAGCGCGTAGATGTCCACGGCCGCCCTCGGCGGCAGTCCCTCGACTATCTCCGGGGCCAGGTAGTCGGGCGTACCGATGATCTTCGTGGCCCGGGTGCGGCGCGGCGAGTCGATCAGCTTGGCGACGCCGAAGTCGGTCAGCAGTGCCGGGTGCGCGCCGCCGGGACCCAAGGGGCCCTGCATGTCGAGCAGAACGTTCTCCGGCTTGACGTCCCGGTGCACGATCCCCGCCGCGTGCGCCGCGGCGAGCCCGTCGGCCACATCGGCCACGATCGCCGCCGCCGCCTCGGGCGCAAGGCGGCGCTCCCGGTCCAGGCGGGTGCGCAGATCGGTGCCCCGGACCAGGTCCATGACCAGCGCCAGGTCGTTGCCGTCGACCACCAGGTCCCGTACGGACACCACGTGGGGATGGTCGAGCCCCAGCAGCGCCGTGCGCTCCTGGACGAAGCGGCCCACGAGCTCCTGGTCGGACGCGAGGTCCTCCCGCAGCATCTTGATGGCGACGGGCCCTTCCGGCCCCTCGCCCAGCCACACCGTGCCGGCGCTTCCCCGCCCCAGGATCTGGTTAGCGGTGTACCGGCTGCCGATCTTCCGTGCCAAGACTGCTCCTACTGGGGACGCGTGTTGCCGACGCTGCGCCGTTCCGGGGCCGTTCTGCCGCGGCGGACGCCGCGATTCCCGGACCCGGTCGACAAAACTACGCGTCCGAAGGGGCAACCTTCACCGCCGAAGCGGAAATCACCCTTCAGGTGTCGACAAATCCCCAAAGTCGAAGCGTTCTCGGGTCAGTTCGAACGTCCGGCGCTCAGGGGGTGTTGCCGCTGGTGCCACTGGTGCCGCTGTCACCAAGCTTCCCGATCCATCCGGTCACGGAGGAGAACCAGTCGCTCAGCTGCGCCCAGTACGACTTCGACGTCCCGATCCAGTGCTGCAGCGGGCTGAACTCCCACACCAGCCACCCGGCGACGAACAGGATGACGATCGTGAACAGGCACCCCTTCAGGCAGCCGAGTCCCGGGATCTTCATCGGGTTGGCGTTGCGCTGACGCGGCGGTCGCGGCTCGCGCGCCGGACGCGGGGCCGGCTGCTGCGGCGCGGGCGCGTAGCGCTGCGGCTGGTGCTGCGGCGCGGGGGCGTACTGCTGCCGCTGGGGCGCGTACTGCTGGGGCTGCTGCCGCTGCGGATACCCGTATCCGGGGGCGGGCTGCTGCTGCGGCCGGTTGACCTGCCGCTGCGGACGGCGGCGCAGCGGGTCCTCGGCGGGGTCGAGGTACGCCTGGACCTGGGTCTGCTCGTTGCGGTCGCGGGCGGCGCGCAACTGGTTCTGCCAGGGGTGCGGATCCTCCTGCCCGGACTGTCCGCCCTGCTGGTTCTGCGACATCGGCGGCATGACGGCCGTCGGGTCGGCCGCGCCTCTGTTCGGCAGGACGGCGGTGGGGTCGGCGGCGCCGAAGGGGCCCGAGGAGTGCGGCAGGACGCTCGTCGCCGCGTTCGGGTCGTATCCGGCGGAGCCGTGCGGCAGGACCTGCGTGGGGTCGGCGGAGCCGGGGACGGTGGCCGGGGAGGGGTCCGGCGCGAGCAGCGCGGCCACGCCCTCCGCCGCGGCGATCTGCGCGGAGTTCGCGTGCACGCCGACGCCCTCGGCGACCACCCGCAGCGCCCGGGCGAGGTTCTCGGCGCTGGGCCGCTCCTCCGGCTTCTTGCGCAGGCAGCGCTCTATGACCGTCCACAGCGGGTCGGGGACCGTCGACGGGCGGCGCGGCTCGGCGCTCAGGTGCTGGTGGAGCACCTCCAGGGCCGATCCGCCGCCGAACGGAGGACGCCCGGTGACCAGCTCGTACAGCAGGATGCCGGCGCCGTAGACGTCGACGGCCGAGGTCTGCGGACTGCCCTCGGCCGACTCAGGGGCGACGTAGGCGGGCGTGCCCACGAACTCGTGCGTGCGCGTGAGGCCGGGTGAGTCGGCGAGCCGGGCGATGCCGAAGTCGGTCAGCATCGGGTGCATCTCGCCGCCGTCCTGCTTGAGCAGGACGTTGGCGGGCTTCAGGTCGCGGTGCACGACGCCGTCCGCGTGGCTCGCGGCCAGCGCGTCGGCGATCTGCGCGGTGAGCAGGGCCGCGCCGACGGGTGTGAACGGGCCGTTCTCGCGGAGGTGGCGGTGCAGGTCGGGGCCGTCGACGAGGTCCATGACCAGCGCCAGCAGGTCACCCTCGACGACCAGGTCCCGCACCCGCACGATGTTCGGATGGGTCAGGCGGAGCAGGACGGACCGTTCCCGCAGGAACCGCATCACGACGTCCGGGTCGCTTGCCAGCTCCTCCTTGAGAACCTTGATCGCCACAGTCTCGCCGGGCTGGCCCGCGACGGCCGCCTCGGCGCCCGCGGCCTCGCGCTGGCGGGCTCGCCAGACGGTGCCCGTGGCGCCGCGTCCGAGCGGCTCCTCGAGCAGGTATTTGCTGCCTACCGGCCGCACGTCATGCGCTCCCTGCTGCTTGCTTGTCCGGTCCGTCCACCGCGCTACCGGTGTTCCGTCCCACTGTAGTGCCGCGGATCCTGGCACGCGGGGGTCGGCGGTCCTTGCTCGTACCACCGCTTTCACAGCCAAGGACGTCGGTGAGCACGTCAGCGTTCCCCTTCCTTCCCTGTGGTTCCTGGTCTCCCCTTCCCTGTCGTTCACAGGTCTCCGAACGGCCTGCCCGTGGACACCTGCGCGTGGGGGTTTCCCGGGAGAGGGCCTACTGGGCGAGCGCCGAGCGGCGACCTCGCGGGGCCGGGGCGCGGCATCCGTCTTCCGCCACTGTGTTCCGCCACGGCTGCGGCCGCGAGCCGTGAGCGCCGCGAGCCGCTGTCGCGGTGTGCCACCGGCGACGGAGCACCAAGGAGCTCCAAGGAGCACTGCCGCCCAGGCGCGGCAGCCGTTTCGCCGCGCTTCGCACATGTGGTGTACGGATAGGCATCCCGTACACGTTCGATGAGGAGACGCTCGCTTCGGTGCACTTGGTTGCCGGGATCGGACGTGACCGATCTCAAGCGGACACCTGCTGGGCACTGGTCAGGCACTTTTGCGGGCAGAGCCGACCAATCAAGATCACTTGACGGCGGGCGACGGGCGCGCTGTCGGTGGCAGGTGCGAGGATGCTTCCCGTACCGGCCATGTGCTCGTGAGCGGTGGGGGGAAGTCGCGGTGGGCGACCGCGACGCAGCCCCCTTCCCCGTCCGCGGGCGCCCGTGCAGAAGGGACCGCTGACGGCGATGCAGATCCGGCTGACCGTCGTAGACCCGCTGGGCACGCCCCTGGAATCCCGGGTGCGCGCCGCGAGCTGCGATGTGCTGGTCACCGCGCCCGCCGGGACGGCGCTGGCCGCGGTCGCTTCGGGACTGGCCTCGGCGGTCGGCTCGGCCGGGGGCGCCGTACTGCCCGAGCGCGGTCGAGAGCCCGCGGGAGCCGCCGTCGCGCTGTACGCGGGCGCGGAGCGGCTGGACGCACAGCGCTGCACGCTGGGGGAGCCGCCGCTGCTGGACGGCGCGGTGCTGACCCTCGGCGCCCCCGCGGACCCGGGCCCCGAGCCCGACGAGGACGCGGCACAGTTGCACGTGGTCGCGGGCCCGGACGCGGGCGGCGTGCATCTGCTGCACGGCGGCGTGATCCGCATCGGCCGCTCCGCCGACGCCGACGTCCCGCTGGACGACCCCGACGTCTCCCGGTTGCACTGCGCCGTCACGGTCGCCGCCGACGGCACCGTCTCGGTCGCGGACCTGCACTCGACCAACGGCACGGTGCTGGACGGCAGGCCGGTGACCGATCACCCGGTGCGCTTCACCCCCGGGGCGCTGCTGCGCCTCGGCGAATCGGCCCTGCGGCTGGCCCCACCCGGCGGGGTACGGGCCGTGGGCACGGCGCCGGACGGGGAAGGACATGTCCGGGTCCTCGGCCAGGAGGACCCGGAAGACCCGGCCGGGCCCGCACCAGCGGCGACCGTCCCGCACGCGCGCGTGGTGACCGTCATGGGGTCGGCCCCGGGCATCACGGCGGCCTCCGGCGCCGACCGCGCCCCGGGTGCCGGGCGCCCCTCCCCCGGCACCGGGTCCGCCCCGGCCGACAGAGCAACCGGAGACACCCATCACGGCTTCGGCGTCACCACCTGGGGCGCCTCCGGCGGGGCTGCCCCAGGGGCCCAGGAGCACGCGCCCGTGGAGCCGCCCATCCCGACACCGGTGGTTCCGGTTCAGGCCGGGGCCCCGCTGATCGAGAGCCGGGACCCGGTGGCCGGGGACATGGCTGAGGACAGCACGCGCAAAGGCACCCCGCCGCGCGGGACGGACGTGCCGCCGGGGGTACGCAGGCGCGGCGGCCTCACCGCGTGGGCGCGCCGGCTGGCCGGAGGCCGCGGCGATCAGGGCGGCAGCGGACTGGAGGCGTACGGCGAGGGCGTGGATGCGCAGGCGCTCGCACCCCTTGCTGCCCCGGGCCGGGAGAAGTGGCCCGACCCCGCGACCCTGCTGCTGAACGCGCTCGGCCCCGGACCCCGGCTGTGGGAGCGCGGCCCCGAGCATCCGGAGTCACTGACCGTGCGGCTGGGTACGGCGGACCGGGCGGCGCCCGACGGTTCGGGGCTGCTGTCCGCGGTGCCCGTCACCGCTGACCTGCGCGAGGTCGGTGCGCTAGGGCTCGCAGGCCCCCGGGAGCGGCTGGCCAGGCTCACGCGCGCGGTGGTGGCCCAGCTCGCCGCGCTGCACTCGCCCGACACGCTGGAGCTGGTCCTGATCAGTGCCGATCGCTCCCGCCCACTGGAGGAGCGCACCGCCGACTGGTCCTGGCTCGGCTGGCTGCCGCACCTGCGCCCGGCTCACGGCCAGGACTGCCGGCTCCTGCTGGCGTACGACCGCGAACAGGCCACGGCCCGCACGGACGAGCTGCTGCGCCGCCTGGAGGACCACCTCACGGACCCGGACGGCCTCATCGGCACCCCCCACCGGACCGCCCCCGGCGACCACCGCACAGCCCGTCCGGCCGCTCCCGGCGGTCCGGCGGCCGGACGGGGCGCCCGTCGCCCCTCCTGGGCGCGGGACGACGACCAGGTGGACGGCGCCTTCTCCGGGCCCTACACCGTGGTGCTCGTGGACGGCGACCCGGGCGGTGCCGATGTCCGCGAGGCCGTGGTGCGGCTGGCGGAGCAGGGAGCACGGGCCGGAATCCATGTGGTCTGCCTGGCCGAGGCTGCCCCGGCCTCGCCCGCCTCGCCGGTCACGGAGACGTACGAGGCGGCCTGCGCGGTCTCCCCGGCGTTCCGCGCATGCGGGGCCGTCGCCCTGCTGAGCGGGGACGTGGCCACCGCGCTGCGGCTGCTGCGGGTCGCACCCGGGGACGGTGCGGACGCCGTGCGCGCGCTGCGCGCCCCGGTGGGGCAAGGCACCGTCGCCGCGGTGGACGCGGTGTCCCCGGCATGGGCGGAGCGGTTCACGCGAGCACTGGCCCCGCTGCGGACGGACGGCGGCGGGGACCGGCAGGTGCGGGTCTCGGCGCCGCTGCCCCAGGCGGCGCGGCTGCTGGACGAGTTGGGCCTGGCACGGGCCACCCCCGCATCTCTGATGGCGCGTTGGGCCGACGCCGTGGACGACACCTCGGCGCCGGGCGGGCGCGGTTGGGCGGTGCTCGGCGCCGGCCCGCGCGGTCCGGTGTGCCTCGATCTGGCCGCCGAGGGGCCGCATCTGCTGGTCGAGGGTCCACCCGGCAGCGGTCGTACGGAGCTGCTGCGTTCGATCGCCGCGTCGCTCGCCGCGGCCGAGCGCCCGGACCGGCTGGGCATCGTGCTCGTGGACGGCCGCGATTGCGGCGGGAACGGCGGCTCGGGCGGGGAGGGCCTCAAGGTCTGTACGGATCTGCCGCACGTCACCACGCATCTGGCGGCCAACGACCCGGTGCGGATGCGGGAGTTCGCGCAGGCGCTGAGTGCCGAGCTGAAACGGCGGGCCGAACTGCTGGGGGGTCTCGACTTCGCCGAATGGCACACGCGGCAGGAGGTGTCGGCGCGGATCGTGCCGCAGCGGTCGGAAAGCGCGGCCCCGGGCGACCTGGACTCACCGCCGAGCACGACGCTCCGGCTGCGTCCCGCGGCGACGCGGCAGCAGACCGAGGCGCGGCCGGCGCCCGCCCGCCTTGTGGTGCTGGTCGACGACCTGGACGCGCTGCTGTCCCCGGCCCTCGGATCGCCGGGCCGCCCGGCGGCGGGATCGGTCGTACGGGCCCTGGAGGCCGTGGCGCGGGACGGAGAGCGGCTCGGGGTGCATCTCGTGGCCGCCGCCGGCCCGGGCGGACGGACGGCCGAGTGGGAACCGGCCCGCGCGGCCTCACTGCGGGTGACGCTGGACGAGGTGTCATCGGGCTCGGAGGAACCGGCGCCGGGTCGGGGGCGGTTGACGCGGGCGGACGGCAAGGTGACGCCGTTCCAGGGCGGGCGGATCACGGGACGCATCCCCCGCACGGCGACGCTGCGCCCGACGGTGGTACCGCTCGAGTGGCACCGCATGGGCGACCCGCCTGCCCGGCGGCCCGTCCGCGAACTCGGCAACGGGCCCACGGACCTGGCCCTGCTGGCGAGCGCGCTGGAGAGGGCGGCGCGGTCGGTGTCGGCGGCAGAGGTGCCTTCGCTGTTGTAACGACGGATGCCACACGCCCGCCTGCGCCGCGTGGCGCCTAGGTCGCGCCCGAGGAGCGGGGCACGTTCATCTCGCTGGTGATCCCGCCGGCCGTCTTCTTCGCGCTCCAGCGACAGTTCGTGACGGGCGTCATGGCGGGCGCCGTCAAATAGCGTGTTCCGTACGGCGGTTCAGGGGGTAGACCGACACCCGGTCCACCCTCACCGTTCACCTGGGGTTTCCTTCGCCGTTCCCCCCAAATGCCGCATCCGGCGTAACCAAAGCGGCCCATCGACCGTTTCCGGGCAGTATGCCCGCGTCGATCCCATGGATGCCCCTTGCCCAGGTTCAGTGT
Source organism: Streptomyces sp. NPDC001156 (assembly GCF_053598275.1). Classification (NCBI taxonomy): domain Bacteria; kingdom Bacillati; phylum Actinomycetota; class Actinomycetes; order Kitasatosporales; family Streptomycetaceae; genus Streptomyces; species Streptomyces sp. NPDC001156. The sequence goes on from NZ_JBSFJX010000020.1 coordinate 42,206, forward strand.
CATCGTCCCCGCGTACAAGGTTCAGGCGTACCTGCAGGAATGCCTCATGTCCGTGCTGGAACAGTCGTACGCGGACTTCGAGTTGATCGCTGTCGACGACGACTCTCCCGACGCCTGCGGGGCGCTCATCGACGAGTTCGCCGCCCGTGACGCCCGCGTCCGCCCGCTGCACCTGTCGCGGAACGTGGGGCTCGGCCAGGCCCGCAACGCCGGGCTGCGGCAGGCGACCGGCGACTACGTGCTCTTCCTCGACGGTGACGACACCCTGACCCCGGGCGCACTCGGGGAGGTGGCCGACCGGTTGGCGCAGACCTCGGACCCGGACGTCCTGGTCTTCGACTACGCCCGTACCTACTGGACCGGGAAGACCGTCCGCAACCAGCTGGCCGGCCTGCTCACCGAGAAGGGCCCCGCGCCCTTCCGCCTCGACGACCGCCCCGGCCTGCTCTCCCTGCTGATGGTGGTCTGGAACAAGGCGTACCGCCGCGACTTCGTCGAGCGCGAGGGCTTCACCTTCCCGCCCGGCTACTACGAGGACACCCCGTGGACGTTCCCGGTGCTGCTCACGGCGGACACCATCGCCACCCTCGACCGGGTCTGCGTCCACTACCGCCAGCGCCGCCGGGGCAGCATCCTCGGTTCGACCAGCCGCGCGCACTTCGACGTCTTCGACCAGTACGACCGGGTCTTCGCGCACCTGGACGCGCATCCCGGGCTCGCCCGCTGGCGGCCGGTCCTGTTCCGCCGCATGGTCGACCACCTGGCCACCGTCTACGCCCGGCGCGGCAGGCTTCCCCGGGACAGCCGCGCCGAGTTCCTGCGTCTGGCCCGTGACCACTACCGCCGCTACCGGGTTCCGGGCGCCCCGCTTCGGCCGCGCCATCTGCTGATCCGCCTGGGCAGCCATCACACCTACCGCCTGGTGTCGGCGGCGTCCCGGTTGGGGCGTGGCGCACGGCGCCTGGCCGCCGGGGCGGGCAGGCAGATGACCGCCGCCGCGCTCCGGACGCACTACCGCATCCAGCTCCGCCTTCCGCTGCGCACCGACCGGGCCGTGTTCGCACGGGACGCGGGAGGCAGGTACGGCTGCAACCCGGGCGCCCTTGAGTCCGCGTTCCGCAACCTGCTCCCGCACATCCGCACCGCGTGGATCGCACAGCCCGAGCACCACCACACGATCCCGGTGGCCACCCAGCGGATCCGGCCCGGATCGGCCGCGTACTGGACGGCGCTGGCCCGCTCCAAGTACCTCGTTCACAACGCAGACTTCGAATCCCGCGTGGTCAAGCGCCGGGGACAGGTCCTGATCCAGACCCGGCAGGGCACCCCGGTCAAGCGCATGGGCCTCGACCTCCAGGACCGTCCGGTCGCCGCCCGCGGCTGCGACTTCGGACGGATGCTGCGCTCGGCCGACACCTGGGACTACGTCGTGTCCGGCAACCGCCACTCCACCCTCGTCTGGGAGCGCGTCTTCCCGTCCGGGTTCACCACACTCGAGTACGGCCTCCCCCGCAACGACGTCTTCGCCCGCGCGACCTCGGCGGACGTGGCCCGGCTGCGCCAGACGTTCGGCATCCCCGAGGGCTCGGTGGCCGTCCTGTACGCGCCCACCCACCGCGACTACCGCACCGACGGGCGCCCCGCCCTCGATCTGGAACGCTTCCTGCGCGAACTCGGCCCGGGCTTCGTACTGCTGACCCGTACGCACCCCGCGTACGGCGAGCGCCCGACGCGGCCCGCCGGCGGCCGGGTGATCGACGTCACCGGCCACCCGAGCGTGGAGTCGGTGTGCCTGGCCTCGGACGCGCTGGTCACCGACTTCTCCTCGCTGATGTTCGACTACGCCAATCTCGACCGGCCGATCGTCGTGTACGCGGACGACCGGGAGACCCACGAGGCGACCCGCGGCACCTGTTTCGACGTGCGCGACTGTCCGCCGGGCGCACTCGCGCGCGACGAGGACGAGCTGATCGACATCTTCGCGACAGGCCACTGGCGCGGGTCTCGTTCGGCGCAGCTGCGCAGGGTGTTCCGTGAGCGCTTCTGCCGGTACGACGACGGGCGCGCCGCCGAGCGGATCGTGCGCCGGGTCGTGCTCGGGGAGAGCGCCTGGCTGCCGTCGGTCGTCCCCCTTGCGGACCGGCGCCCGGTCCCGTCCGCCGCGCTGGGTGTGCAGGCCCCGCCGCTCACCAGCGTCCCGGTGCCCGGCCGCCGCATGCCGGTCGCCGAGCGCCTCTGACCCCGAGACCCCGACACCCGGAGTTCCGCATGCCGCGCAGGCCCACCCCCACCCGGCCCGTCACCTGCCGCCCCGCCGGACGGCCGGGGCGCTGACGACCGACTCCCCGACGCACTGGCCCCGGCACAGCAACCGGGGTCCGAGAGAAAGAGCAGAATGCCCCGCTTCAGCATCATCGTCCCCGCTTTCGGCGTCGCCGGCCGGCTGTCCCAGGCGCTGGACTCCGTCCTCGCCCAGTCGTTCGGCGACTTCGAGCTGATCCCGGTCTGCGACGCCCCCGGCTCCCCGGCGGGCACGGTCGCCGGCACGTACGCCGAGCGGGACAACCGGGTCGTTCCGCTCACCTCGCCGCCGGCCGGCGGCCTGGGCGTGGCCAGAAGCGCCGGGGCGGAAGCGGCGACCGGGGGCTATCTGCTGTTCCTCGACGGGGACGACGTCCTCAAGCCCGGCGCCCTCGCGGCGATCGACGCACGCCTGGGGGAGACCGGCGAGGTGGACGTCCTCTACATCGGCCATGAACGGGTCCCCTGGTGGGAGGGTGCGGCGTACGCTCCCCCGCTCGGCGAGGCCCCCGAGGGCGCCTTCAGCCCCGATCGGGCCCCGAAGCTGACCTGTGTGGGCGTCCCCGCGTGGAGCGCCGCCTACCGACGCGCATTCGTCGCCGGTCACCGACTCGCCTTTCCGGCCGGTCACTTCACCGACATCGGCTGGGGCGGCAGGGTCACGCTCGCCGCCGAACGCCTGGCCGTGCTGCGCTCGGTCTGCGTACGGCATCTGATGCCCCGCCAGGGCAGCCGGCTGCACAGCCCGGGCGAGCATCAACTCGACCTCCTCGACCAGGTGGACGCGGTGCTCACCCGGGCCTCCGAAGTCGCCCTGCCCACAGAGCGGTTGCGACCGCTGTTCGAGCAGCTCCTCGGCGAGGTGCTGCGGACCGCCGCGCATCCCGAACGGCTGCCCGCGCAGCTGCGCCGGGTCTTCTTCCGGCGGGCGTCACGCCTCTATCGCCGCCACCGCCCGGCCGGGTACCACCCGCCCGCGGGCAGCGTCGGGGTGCAGCACCGGCTGCTCGCGGCCGGTGCGTACAGCGCGTTCCACACGCTGCGCGGGGTGAGCCTGGGCACGGCGAAGGCGGCGCGGAAGGTCCCGGTGCCGCGTATGCCGCGCACTCGCCTCCGGTACGCGCTCGGGCTGCGCCGGCCGCTCGATCCGAACCTCGCCGTGTACTGCGCGTACTGGGGCCGCGGCTACGCCTGCAATCCGGCCGCGATCCACGCCAAGGCCCGCGAACTCGCCCCGCACATCCGCTCGGTGTTCCTGGTCGAGCCGGACGCGGTGGACAGCCTGCCGGAGGACGTGGAGTACGCGGTGATCGGCAGCCGGAGGTACTGGGACGTGCTCGCCCGCGCCACGTACCTGGTCAACAACGCCAATTTCGCCGACGGTGTGGTCAAGCGCCCCGGGAGCGTCCATCTGCAGACCCAGCACGGCACCCCGCTGAAGAAGATGGGCGTCGACCAGTCGACCTACCCGGTGGTCGCCGCGGCGACCGGCAGCTTCACCAAGCTGCTGGCCAGGGTGGACCGCTGGGACTACAACCTCTCGTCCAACCGGCACTCCACCGAGATGTGGGAGCGCGCCTTCCCGGGCTCCTACGAGACCCTCGAGTACGGGTATCCACGCAACGACGTCTACTGCACCGCGACCGCCGAGGACGTCGCCCGCATCCGCCGCGAACTGGGCGTGCCCGAGGACAGGAAGGCCCTGCTGTACGCGCCCACGCACCGCGACCACAGCACGGGCTTCCGCACGCGCCTCGACCTGGAGGCGTTCTGCGAGGCGATCGGCGACCAGTACGTCGTCCTGCTGCGCGCCCACTACTTCTACGACCAGGGCGCGGCGGGAAGCGGCGGCCGGATCATCGACGTCACGGGGCACCGCTCCTCCGAGGACGTCTGCCTCGCCGCGGACGCGCTGATCACCGACTACTCGTCGATCATGTTCGACTACGCCAACCTCAACCGCCCCATCGTCGTCTACGCGGACGACTGGGAGGTGTACCGCGAGATCCGGGGCGTCTACTTCGACCTGATGGAGGCACCCCCGGGACGGGTGGCGCACTCACCCGCGGAGCTGGCGGCCGTCTTCCGGGACGGTTCCTACGCGGACGGGACCGCGGCGGGCCTGCGCGCCGCCTTCCGTGAGCGCTTCTGCCAGTTCGACGACGGACGTGCCGCCGAGCGCGTGGTGCGCCGGGTGCTGCTGGGCGAGCCGCCCGAGTCGATCCCGCCGGTGATCCCGCTGGCCGAGCGCATCCCGGCTCCGGCCCACGCCCTCGTGAGGAGCTGATCCCGTGCCCCGTTTCAGCGTCATCGTCCCCGTCTTCAAGGTGCGGGGCTTTCTGCGCGAATGCCTCGACTCGGTGCTCGAGCAGTCGTACGCCGACTTCGAGGTGATCGCCGTCGACGACTGCTCGCCCGACGGCTGCGGGGCGATCCTCGACCAGTACGCCGAACGGGATCCCCGCCTGCGTGTGCTGCATCTGCCACAGAACGCCGGTCTGGGCCGGGCACGCAACGCCGGGATGCCGTATGCCACCGGGGACTACCTCCTCTTCCTCGACAGCGACGACACGCTCACCCCGGGCGCACTGCGCGCGGTCGCCGACCGGCTCGAGGAGACCCGGGATCCGGACGTGCTGGTCTTCGACTACGCCCGCACGTACTGGTGGGGCGGCACCCGCCGCAACGCGCTGGCCCGGGTGATGGCCGAAGCCTGCGAGGGCACCTTCACGGCCGCGGAGCGCCCCGAGATCCTCGAGCTGCTGATGGTGGTGTGGAACAAGGCCTACCGACGGGACTACGTCACCGAGCACGGCTTCAGCTTCCCGCCGGGGTACTACGAGGACACGCCCTGGACCTTCCCCGCCCTGCTCAGCGCCCGGCGGATCGCGACCCTGGACCGGATCTGCCTCAACTACCGGCAGCGCCGCCAGGGCAGCATCCTGTCCACCACCAGCCGCAAGCACTTCGACATCCACGACCAGTACGAGCGGGTCTTCGCGTATCTCGACGCCCACCCGGAGCTGGACCGCTGGCGGCCCTGTCTGCACCGCAAGATGGGCGAGCACTGTCTGGACGTCCTCGCCAAGCCGGGCCGGCTGCCCGCGTCCGCCAAGGGCGAGTTCTTCCGCCGCACCGCCGAACTCTTCCAGCGGTACCGCACGAGCGAGCCGGTCCCCGCCGGACTGCGCGTCCTGGAGGGTGGTTACGCCCGCTATCTGACCCGGCAGCGGGCTGCGGCCGGCGCTGCCGCGTCCGGCCGGCTGGGCCGGCGGACCCGCGGGGCGGCGGCCGGACGGGTAAAGCGCGCCTGGACCTGGGCGCACCAGCAGCGGCCCCTGGACCCGGAGCTCGCGGTGTACTCGGCGTTCTCGCACCGCGGTGTCCTCGGTGATCCCGCCGCGATCCACCACGCCGCCCGCGAACTGGCGCCGCACATCAGGAACGTGTGGGTGGTGCGCGAGGACCAGGCCGAGCACCTGCCTCCGGGCGTCGAGTACGTCCTCTTGGGCTCGCTGGCCTACCGGCAGGTCACCGCGCGGGCCACGTACTTCGTCAACAACGTCAACTGGCCCCCATCCCTGCTCAAGCGCCCCGGCAGCGTCCACATCCACACCCACCAGGGCACGCCGCTGAAGTACATGGGGGCCGACCTGCTGGGCAAGCCGGGCGCCCGGCACGGCCTCGACGTGCCGCAGATGCTGCGCCGCGCCGACCGCTGGGACTACAGCCTCGTCGCCAACCGCCACTCCGAGCTGGTCTGGGACCGCGCCTACCCGTGCCGGTTCACCTCGGTGCGCACCGGCAGCCCCCGCAACGACGTCCTTGTGAACGCGAAGCCCGGCGACGGAGCGGCGTTCCGGTCGCGGCACGGCATCCCGGTGGACCACACGGTCGTGCTGTACGCGCCGACCCGCCGCGACCATGTGCGGGGCGGCCATGCGGAGCGCTTCGACCTGGCCCGGTTCGCGGAGGACCTCGGAGAGGGCCACACCCTCGTCGTACGGCTGCACCCGTCGCTCGCCGACGGCCCGGCCCGCGGGATGGGGACGGCCGAGCTGCACCGCAGGGGCGTGCTGGTGGACGCCACCGACGAGCCGCACGTCGAGGAGGTGATGCTCGCCTCGGACGCCCTGGTGACGGACTACTCGGCCCTCATGTTCGACTACGCCAACCTGAACCGGCCGATCGTCGTGCACGCCGACGACTGGGGTGCGTACACGGCGAGCAGGGGCGCGTACTTCGACATCACGGCGAACGCGCCGGGGCATGTCTCGCGTTCGTACCGGGAGCTGTCCTGGCTCTTCGCGTCGGGGAGCTGGCGGGACGCGGACGCGGCGGCGCTGCGGGCCGCGTTCCGGGCGCGGTTCTGCGAGTTCGACGACGGGCGGGCGGCCTTGCGGGTGGCGCGGACGCTGATCCTGGGCGAGCCGGCCGTCCCGGCCTCGATCCCGGCGCCCGCGGCGGGCGAGAGGGACGTGCTGACCTCGACATGACGAAGCGCCCGGGCCGGGAGGAGGTTCCGGCGCCGGGCGCGGCACGTGCGCGGCCCCGTACTCCCGCTCAGGTGTACGAGGCCGCGCACGGATCGGTCGTGGGATTACTCGACGACGAGCTCGACCGGGATGTTGCCGCGGGTGGCGTTGGAGTAGGGGCAGACCTGGTGGGCCTGCTCGACCAGCTTGCGGCCGGTCGCCTCGTCCACGGACTCCGGCAGCTCGATGCGCAGGGTGACCGCGAGGCCGAAGCCCTCGCCCTGCTTGCCGATGGTGACCTCACCGGTCACAGCGGCGTCGCTGACGTCGACCTTCGCCTGCCGGCCGACCACGCCGAGGGCGCCGGCGAAGCAGGCCGCGTACCCGGCGGCGAACAGCTGCTCGGGGTTCGTGCCCTGGCCGCTGCCACCCATCTCCACCGGGATGGCCATCTGGAGGTCGAGCTTGCCGTCGGAGGTGACCGCCCGCCCGTCGCGGCCGTGTGTGGCGGTGGCGACAGCGGTGTAGAGCGCGTCCATGGAAAACCATCCCTCTCGAAATCATGTCCGTCGGCCGCCCCTTCCGTCCGTCCGGGCGGCCTCACGAGATTAGTACAGCACACAATTCAATTGTGCACAACTAAATGGCCCTGCCGGGCTACCCTGGGGGCATGAAGACCACGCCGACCATCAGCGCCGAGTCTCCTCCGGGCGCGGAGTTCCTGCGCCTGGACCGCCAGATCTGCTTCTCGCTCCACGCCGCGTCCCGGGCCTTCAACAGCGTCTACCGCGTCGTCCTCAAGGACCTCGGGCTCACCTATCCGCAGTACCTGGTGATGCTGGTGCTGTGGGAGCACGGCGAGCTGCCGGTGAAGAAGCTCGGCGAGCATCTGCGGCTGGACTCCGGGACGCTCTCGCCCCTCCTGAAGCGGCTGGAGGCGGCGGGCCTGGTGCGGCGGGAGCGGAGCGTCCAGGACGAGCGGTCCGTGCACGTGCACCTCACGGACGAGGGCACGGCGCTCAGGCAACGCGCCCTTGAGGTGCCGCGCCGGATCGGCGCGGCCACGGGCTTCGAGCTGGACGAGATCATGGAGCTGCAGGCCCGCCTCGACCGGCTGACCCAGGCGCTGGACGCGGCGGCGTTGGAGGAGACGCCGGGCTGCGACTAGCCGCCCGGCCGCGACAGGCCACGGCGTACATAGAGCCGAAGGGTGAGACCCGGGCGCACGTACTCCGCACGGGTGACGAACTCCTCGTGCACCACCGCGAGTTTGGCGCGCTCGGTGGGGCTCCAGGGAGTCCACGACGGCCGTAGCGCGTACGGCTCGCTGACCACCCACAGATGGGTCAGCCCGGCGAGCCGCCGCCGCAGTTCCACGGGCCCGGCCTCCCGCCCGTACAGCGTCCCGTCCTCGGCGGCGGGCACGTCCAGCGCCACGTCCCTGACGCCCCGGAACCCCGCCGGATAGGTCAGCGCCGAACGCCGCTCCAGTGACGGCAGGAACAGCACGGGGTCGCCGGGCCGCACATGCCGCGCCACGACGGCGGAGACGGCAGCGAGGTCGTCGGGCCGGTGAGCGACGCTGCGGTCGGCCCGGAGCAGGGGGAACTGCAGGACGAGCGCACCGCAGACGCCGAGCACACCGAACAGGGTTCCGCCCTGCCGCCGAAGCCATGAGGGCCGCCGGACGACCGCACGCCCGTCGGGCACGACCAGCCGCGGAGCCTCCTGAAGGGCGACTGCCCCCGTGGATGGGACAGGGCGACGGGGGGCGGGCAGCGGACGGCCGCCGGCCATGACGTCCCCGGTGGGACGACCGTCGTCGCCCGAGCCGAGGGGCCCGGTGGGCGTCCACCCGCCGACCGGCCGCATTCGGCTCACGGCACCGGCCAGCCGCTCGGCACCCGCTGCGGCCAGCAGTGGCGCGCCGGCCAGCGAATACAGCACATACCTCTCGTCGTACAGAGGGGTGGTCTGCGAGACGCTCATCAGCACCGCCGGCGGAATCACCAGCAGCGGCAGAGCCACCCCGGCCAGGGACACCTCCCGTCTGAAGCCTGGTCTCCACACAGCCAGCGCGACCAGCACCAGATACGGCCCGAGCATCGCCCGCGAAGGCCCCGCGAACTGCCCCACGAGCCGTTCCGCACTGCGCCCGTCCGGCGCCGACAGCCACGCCACCTGGGCCGCCTGCCCCCGCGAGACCAGCACCAGGGGCAGCAGCACCAGGACGGCGGCGCCCGCCGCACACGCCCACCCGCGCCAGACCCTCCCCGGCACCCGCGCGAGCGCCAGCGTGCAGGCGTGCGCCAACAGCACCAGCACGGCGAACTCGTGCAGCACACACGTGACGGCCACGACCACCCCGTACGGCCACCACCTCCCGTCCCGCACCGCCCTCAGGAGCAGCAGCGTCGCGCCCGCGACCCCGGCGGAGACCAGCGCGTACGAGCGGCCTTCCTGGGCGTAGTGCCCGGCCATCGGCGTGACCGCGTACAGCAGCCCCGCCCACAGCCCCACCCGGGGGCGGCACAGCCGTGCGCCCAGCGCGGCGACCAGACCCGCCGTCGCGGCCGCACCGACGACCGAGGGAAGCCGTAGCAGCACCTCGCCGGGGTGCACGGCCAGGACCACGTGCATCAGCAGGTAGTAGAGGCCGTGCACCGCGTCCACGTTGTGCAGCAGATGCCAGATCTGCGGCACCGAGCGGCGCGCGACCTGGAACGTCGCCGCCTCGTCCCGCCACATCCCGCCACGGTCCAGTCCCCATACCCCGATCGCGACCATGACGACCACGGGGACGAGGACGGCCCCCCACTCCGTACGCCTTGCCGGCAACCGACTCATGCCTGCATTCAACATGCCCAGATTTTGTAGTATTAACTAACTTTTGCTGCGTGTTGACGGTATATCTGCGCACATGAGGGATGCATACGCCCTACCATCCGGGCTTGATGACTGCCTTGAAGAGTGTCCCGGAGTCCCGGGCGACCATCTCCGCGCCCGTTTCACCGCCCCTCCTGAAGAGGGTCCGCACGACGCGTCGGTTGCCTCTGCTCGCCGCCGGCTGGCTCGCCACCCGCGCCCTGATGCTGTGGCTGCTCGCCCACGACCAGTACGCCCTGCTGGGCCGGGGCGGGGTCGCGCGGGAAGTGTGGAAGCTGTACTTCCACTGGTACGGCACCCTGCGGCACGGCGCGTTCCCCGCGGGCGACCACCTGTGGCAGTACCCGCCGGGAGCGGGGCCCGTACTGCTCTCCCCCGCCCTGCTCCCGGGCCTGACCTACTTTCAGGCGTTCGTGACCCTCACCTTGCTGACGGACGCCGTGATCACACTCGTCCTCGCGCGCGTGGGCACGCGTCCGGGCCGCTCGTTGCGCGGTGCGGCGCTGTGGACGGCCGGCCTTCCGCTGCTGCTGCACATCCCGCTGGCCCGGTACGACGTACAGGTCACCGCCTTCGCGGTCATCTCCTTGCTCACGATGTCACGCTCCAGACACATGAGCGGAGTGTTCGCCGCGCTCGGCGCCCTGGTGAAGGTGTGGCCGGCGCTGGCACTGATCGGCACACCACGCGGCCGTTCGACCCGTGAGGCGTGGACGGCCGCCGCGGTCACCGCGGTCACTCTTCTCACCCTGCTCGCGGCCCTGTTCCGCCATCCGTTCGACTTCCTGCGCCAGCAGGGCGGCCGCGGCGTGCAGATCGAGTCGCTGGGCGGCACGGTGCTCATGTTCGCCCGCCGGGCCGGCTGGCCGGGGCACACCCACTACCAGTACGGGGCCGTGGAGTTCGTGGGCCCGCACGTGCACACGGTGGCATTGTGCTCCCTCGTGCTGACCGCGGTGGCCTTCGCCCTCCTGCTGCTGTGGCGGCTGCGGAACCGCCATTGGACGCCCGCGACCCCCTACGACGCGGCCCTCGCCGCCGTCCTGCTGTTCACGGTGACGAGCCGGGTGATCAGCCCCCAGTACATGATCTGGCTGATCGGACTGGCCGCGGTATGCCTGACGTCGCGGCACACCACACAGCGCCCGGTGGCCCTGCTCGTCCTGGCGGCGACGGCGGTCAGCGTCGTCGAATACCCCGCCTACTACGGGGATGTCATCAACAGCACCTGGGCGGGCTGCTTGCTCATGCTCGTACGCAACACACTGCTCACGTCCGCCGCCGTCGTGTCCTTCATCCGGCTGTGGCGTGCCGGACGGCCCCTTGTGGAACGGACGAAATCGGGTACTCCTCCACGGAACCCCCACGAAATTCCTGCCGTCTTCCGTACAGATGGTTAATTGCCTCTTAACAGATGATTACCAGGTATCCGTAATGTTCCGGCCCGTGGAATCGATGCACCCTCACGATGCACAGGTCAGCGTCGTCGTCATCGGGTACGACGACGCCGCTCATGTGACGGACGCGGTGCGTTCGGCCCTCGCCCAGGGCGGTGTCGTCCGCGAAGTGATCGCGGTCGACGACGCCTCGCGGGACGGCAGCCCGGAACTCCTCGACGCCCTGGCGGCCGAGGACCCGCGGGTGAGGGTGGTGCGCCGAACCGTCAACAGTGGCGGCTGCGGCACCCCGCGCAACGACGGAATCGACACGGCGACCTCGCCGTACGTGATGTTCCTGGACAGTGACGACGTACTGCCGGCCGGCGCGGTGGAGGCGCTGCTCATGGCGGCCGTCGCCCACGGGACGCCGCTCGCGGTGGGCTTGTGCGTACGCCGCGAACTGCCCTCGGGCCGCGAGACCCTCTGGCAGCCGGAGTTGTACGAGCGGCCCGCGCTGATCTCCCATCCGGGCCGGCGTCCCCGCCTCGCCTACGACACGCTGTGCGTCAACAAGCTGTACCGCACCGACTTTCTGCGCGAGAACGGCATCCGCTTTCCCGAAGGCCGCTTCCCCTACGAGGACTTCGTGTTCGGGGCGCGAGTCCTGGCGGCCGGTCCGAGCATCGCCCTGGTTCCCGAGACGGTCTACATCTGGCACGTCCGCCGCTCGGCCCGACGTCTGTCCATCTCCCTCGACCGCGCCGACATCGACAACTGGAAGGCGCGCATTGAGGCGAACCGGCAGGCGTACGAAATCCTGCTCGGCGCCGGCGAGAAGCGGCTCGCACGCGCGGCCCGCACCAGCTTCCTGGACCGCGGACTGCGCATGTACACGCGTGAACTCCCACTGCGTGACGAGGAGTACCGCTCCGAGTGGTGGAAGCTCACACGCACCTACCTGTCGGACTTCGACGCGGCCGACTTCGCGCAGGCGTCCGTGCCGGGGCGGGTGGTGGCCCAGGTGGTGCTCGCCGCCGAACGGCCGCGCGATCTGCACCGGCTCAAGGAACTGGCGGCCCGTCCGGCGCGGTTGAGCCCGCCGTACGCGAGCACGGCGGACGGCATCCCGGTCTGGTCGGCGGATCTGCCCCAGGTGCAACTGGACCATCTGCTGCACCGCCCCATGCGGCACCTTCCGATCGCCGTCGAAGCGGAACTGTGCCCACGCGCCCGGACCACCAGGCTGCGACTGCGCCTGCACGAGCTGTACGGACGGGTGGAGAACGCGCGTCCGGCCAGGGTCGACGTGGAGTTCACCCGCCGGGAAGGCCGCGCCATGGTGGGCCTCTCCTGCACGGCCGTGCTCCGGCGGGAGCCGGAGTCGGACGGCTGGACGGCCGAGATGCCGGTGGACCTCGCGAAGCTCGGCAGCGGCACCTGGGACCTCAAGCTGACCCTTCGCTTCGACGACGGCACCAGCCGCGACACCACGGCCCTTGCCCTCACCGGACCGGGACTGGGCCGCCGCATGGTGCCGAACCTGCGGCACGGCGTGCTGCTGGTGCAGCCGTACGCGACGCACTCCGGAGCGCTGGCCCTCAGGGTGGCGTCGGGGGTGCGGGGAGCGACCTCCGTCCTGGGCCGCAGGCTGCGACGCCTGATTCACTGGAAGTGACCGAACCGACACCATGGGCCAACCGACGAGGGGACGACCGCACATGACCTGGCTGATCACCGGCGGCGCCGGTTACATCGGGGCACACGTCGTCCGCGCGATGACCGAGGCCGGCGAGCGGGCCGTGGTGTACGACGACCTGTCCACGGGCATCGCCGAGCGCGTGCCCGCCGAGGTGCCGCTGGTGGTGGGCTCCACACTCGACGGTGAGCTGCTGCGCCGCACTCTGGCGGAGCACCCGGTGACGGGCGTCGTGCACCTGGCGGCGAAGAAGCAGGTCGGCGAGTCGGTGGAGGCGCCGCTGCTCTACTACCGGGAGAACGTGGAGGGCCTCCGCGTCCTGCTGGAGGCGGTGACGGCGGCCGGGGTTCCCTCGTTCGTGTTTTCTTCGTCCGCCGCGGTGTACGGCATGCCGGACCTCGATCTGGTGACGGAGGAGACGCCGTGCGTGCCGATGTCACCGTACGGCGAGACGAAACTCGCCGGCGAGTGGCTGGTGCGCGCGACCGCCCGGGCCACGGGCCTGTCCGCCGCGTGCCTGCGCTATTTCAACGTGGCTGGGGCGGCGGCGCCGGAGCTGGCCGACGTCGACGTCTTCAACCTGATCCCGATGGTCTTCGAGAAGCTGACCGAGAACGCGCCCCCGCGCATCTTCGGCGACGACTACCCCACACCCGACGGCACGTGTGTGCGCGACTACATCCACGTGGTCGACCTCGCTGAGGCCCACGTGGCCGCGGCCCGCGCGCTCCAGGCCTCGCCCGGCGCGGATCTGACCCTCAACATCGGTCGCGGGGAAGGCGTGTCGGTCCGCGAGATGATCGACCGCATCAACACGGTCACCGGCTACGACACCCCGCCGACTGTCACCCCCCGCCGCCCCGGCGATCCGGCCCGAGTCGTCGCCTCGGCCGACCGCATCGCCGAGGAGCTGGACTGGACGGCGAAGCGCGACGTGGAAGACATGATCACGTCGGCCTGGGAGGGATGGGTGCGCAGGCATCCGGGGGCGGCGCGGGGCTGAGCCCGTCCGGAGGCCGGCCCTGCGCTGCCGGCCGTCAGGCCCGCACCAGGTCCGGGAACACGACACCCGTCAGCTCCTCGGACGCCGTCCACAGGCGGCGCGCCGACTTGGGGTCGCTGGCCGCGTGGGAGCGGCCCACCAGCGTGGGTCCGCCGCGCATCTCACCGAGGCCGTCCGGGCCGACGTAGCTCGCGCCGGGCAGGTCCTGGGTCGCGGCGTACAGGGTCGGCAGCGCACCCCCCTTGTTGTCCTGGGCGAAGACGCGGTTGCCGACCCGCATCACGATCCGGCGTACGACGCTGGCGTCGTGGCCCTGAAGGTTGGTGGCGGCCCAGCCCGGGTGGGCCGCGAGGGCCCGCACCGTCGATCCCGCCCCGGTCAGCCGGCGCTGGAGCTCCAGCGTGAACAGCAGGTTGGCGAGCTTGGACTGGCCGTACGCCACCATCGGCGCGTACTCGCCGGTCAGGTTCAGGTTGTCGAAGTGGATGTCCATGCCGGGCGGCAGGCGGTGCGCTCCCGAGGAGACGGTGACCACGCGGTCCGTGATGTGCGGCAGGAGCAGGTTCGTCAGGGCGAAGTGGCCCAGGTGGTTGGTGCCGAACTGCATCTCGAAGCCGTCCTTGGTACTGGCCTCGGGGATGTTCATGACGCCGGCGTTGTTGATCAGCAGATCCAGGTCTCCCCGCCAGCCCGCGGCGAACTCCCGGACGGAGGAGAGGTCGGCGAGGTCGAGGCGGCGCACTTCCACGCTTCCCCTCGCGCCGCGGACGGTCGCGGCGGCTGCCTCACCGCGCCGTACGTCGCGCACGGCGAGCACCACATGCGCGCCCGCACGGGCCAGGGCGTCGGCGGCCGCGAGTCCGATACCGCTGTTGGCGCCGGTGACGACGGCGATACGGCCGGTCTGGTCGGTGATGTCGGTTGTGTTCCACTTGTTCTGTGTTTTCGGCATGACTTAAATGTAGGCGTCGCCAACAATGCTGTCAATGACAACAATAGTGACGACGACAACAATGTAGGCGTCGATCACATGGTCGATACACTGGCCTGCATGCAGACTCGTCGTCGTTACCACCACGGAGACCTTCGCGCCGCGCTGCTCACCCGCGCGGAGGACACCCTCCGGGAGAAGGGACCGGCCGCCCTGTCCCTCCGGGAGCTCGCCCGCGACCTGGGCGTCAGCCACGCCGCACCGAGTCGCCACTTCAAGGACAAGCAGGCACTGCTCGACGCCCTGGCGCTGGTCGGCTTCGACCGGCTGGACGAGGCGTTCGCGGCGTCGCTGGAGGGAGTGGGCGACTCCTTCGCCGAGCGGCTCGCCACGACCGCACGCACCTACGTCGACTTCGCCACCGCCAACGCCGAACTGCTCGATCTCATGTTCGCGATCAAGCACACCCCGGAGGCGTCCGAGGACCTGCTGGCCGCGTCCCAGCGATGGACCGACCGCACGGTGAGCCTGATCGCCGAGGGCCAGCGCCGTGGCGAGGTGCGCGAGGGCCCACTGGAGAGCGTGGGCATCGGGGTCTTCTCCACACTGCACGGCTACGCGACCCTGGCGGCCGGCGGCTCCCTGCCGCCCGAGGCATGCGAACCGGGCCTGGACGCACTGGTGGCGTACATGCTGCGGGGGTGCGCGCCGGAGAAGACGGCCTGAGGCGCCCGTACGCTGCCCTGGTGACCGAGTCGCACAGCCCTGCTCACACCCACCGCGCCGTCACCGCCGTCCTCGGCTCCGCCGTCGGCGACGCACTGGGCGCACCCTTCGAGTTCGGCCCCGAGGGCACGTTCTCGGCACGCTTCCCCGCACCGGGCCAGGGCGGTGAGATGTGCGGGGGCGGTGGCTGGGACCCGGGCGAGGCAACCGACGACACACAGATGGCGGTGCTCGTCGGGGAGTCACTACTGGAGCGCGGCGGCCTCGATCTCCCCGACGTCTTCGCCCGGTTCCGGCGCTGGGCGGCGGCCGACCCCAAGGACATAGGACTGCAGACAGAGGCTGTCCTGACCGGCGGCGACCCCTGGGACCTGGCAGCGGCACTGCACTTCCAGACGAACGGACGGGCCGCGGGCAACGGCGCGTTGATGCGCGCGGCGACCTCTGCCGTGTACTTCGCCCCGTGCGGAAGGGACGCCACGATGGACGCCGCCCGCCGGATCGCGGCGCTCACCCACGGGGACCGGGCGGCCTGGGAGGGCACGGCGATCTTCCACGAGCTGATCCGCGTGGCGCTGGACGACGGCGACCCACTGGCCGCGCTCCCCGAGACCCTCTCAGCCGTCCACCCCGACCACCGCGAGCGCTACACAACCGTCTTGGCCCCCGACTGGCACCCTGACCTGGCAACGGAGTTCAACGGGGCGGTCTGGCCCTGCCTCGGCTCCGCCGTCTGGGCAGTGCGCACCACGACGTCGTACGAGGAGGCCGTGCGCGCCGCCGTCGACCTCGGGGGCGACACGGACACGGTCGCGGCGGTGACGGGAGGCCTGGCCGGAGCGGTGTACGGTTCGGGCGCCATCCCGGAGCGCTGGACCGAACCGTTGCACGTGCCGCTGCCGGGCTTCGGCGATCGGGTCCTGTATGCGTCGCAACTCACCCGGCTGGCAGAGAAGCTGGCGTCCGCCAACTCCGCCTGAGTGAGCGTGCGGCACCTCATGGGGCAGGTGCGCGCAGGCTGAGGCACCGCGCACGCCGCTCCGGGTCCCTCACAACGCCTTGAGTGCCCCCGCGGTGGCGCGGGCCAGGCCCGCCAGATAGCCCTTCGGCAGCTTCGGTCCGCGTACCACCACCGCCCGCCAGTACAGCGGCCCCGAGATCAGGTCGAGGGCCAGGGCCGGGTCGATGTCCTCGCGGATCTCGCCACGGGCGGCGGCCGCCGCGACGATGCCGCTCGCCACGCTCTCCTGGCCCTCGCGCAGCGCCGTCTGCATGGCCTCGGCGATGTCCGGATTGCGGGCCGCCTCCGCCTGGAGGTCGGGGATGATCTGGCCCGCCACGGGGTGGCGCAGAGCCCGGGACGTCACCTCGTAGAGAAGTCTCAGGTCCCCCTCCAGAGATCCGGTGTCGGGGGCCGGCAGGCCCTGGACGGCGACCGCCGAGACCAGGTCGAGGACCAGGTGCAGCTTGGAGCGCCACCTGCGGTACACCGCCGTCTTGCCGACGCCCGCCCGGCGTGCGATGCCCTCGATGGACATCCGTGCGAAGCCGACGGCCGCGAGTTCCTCGAAGACGGCCGCGCGAATGGCCTCCGTCACGTCCTCGCGCAGGACGGCCGCACCCGCGGGCGCCCTGCGGCGCCTTTTCACCTGGGGAGTGTCGGCGTTCGTGGTCATGCGAACCAGCATAGGGCGTAACGACGATACGGTTGCGTTCCGACGCCGGTACAGATTACGCTCGCGTTGCGACGATACGGCCCCGTCCCGACGTAAAGTGCAGTAGCCAAAACCCTCAAGAGCTGTACAAGACCCCAAGAGCAGAGCAAAACCCCGGCAAGAAGCGTGAGAAAAGCCGGAAACAGACAGCAGAGGGGTCGATGCGGCGGGACACTTCGGACCGGTTCGCGCACCCGACCCCCCGAGCGAAAGCAGCGGATGTGAGCCAGGTTCTCCACACACCGCCCCCCACGGCGACCGAACAGGCCGAGACGCCGGCCGAGCTCGCCGCCAGGTACGGCCTCTCGGTCAGTGGCGCCCGTCCCTCCCTGCCCGAGTACGTCCGTCAGCTGTGGGCGCGGCGCCACTTCATCACCGCGTTCGCCACCGCCAAGCTCACCGCCCAGTACGCGCAGGCGAAGCTCGGCCAGGTCTGGCAGATCATGACCCCGCTGCTGAACGCCGCGGTGTACTACTTCATCTTCGGTGTCCTGCTGCAATCCAAGAAGGGCGTGCCGGACTACATCCCGTTCCTGGTCACGGGCGTCTTCATCTGGACGTTCACGTCGAGCTCGATCCAGACCGGCACCCGCGCCATCGCCGGCAACCTCGGTCTGGTGCGCGCCCTGCACTTCCCGCGGGCCGCACTGCCGATCTCCTTCTGCCTCCAGCAGCTCCAGCAGCTGCTGTTCTCCATGTGCGCCCTGATCGTCATCCTGCTCTGCTTCGGCGTGCCGGTCGCCGCCTCCTGGCTGCTGGCCATCCCGGCGCTGATCCTGCAGTTCACCTTCAACACCGGCATGTCGCTGATCATGGCCCGCTGGGGCGCCCAGACCCCGGACATCTCCCAGCTGATGCCCTTCGTGCTGCGCACCTGGATGTACATCTCCGGCGTCATGTGGAGCATCGACAAGCTGACCGCCAAACACAGCGGTCTGCCGAGTTGGGTGGCCCCGGTGCTCAAGGCCAACCCGGCCGCCGTCTACATCGACCTGCTGCGCTTCTCCCTGATCGACAGCTTCCACGCCAGCCAGCTCCCGGCCCACGTGTGGATCATCGCGACCGGCTGGGCCCTCGTCGTCGGCGTCGGCGGCTTCATCTACTTCTGGAAGGCTGAGGAGACGTACGGCCGTGGCTGAGAACATGAACGACACCCGCGTCCCCACCGTCGTCGCCGACCATGTCGACATCGTCTACCGGGTCAACGGCACCGGTGCCGGCCGCGGCTCCGCGACCGCCGCGCTCAACCGCATGCTGCGCCGCAAGCACGCCGAGAAGGCGGCCGGCGTCCGCAAGGTGCACGCCGTCAAGGACGTCTCCTTCGTCGCCTACAAGGGCGAGGCGATCGGCCTCATCGGAACCAACGGCTCCGGCAAGTCCACCCTGCTCAAGGCCGTCGCCGGCCTGCTCCCGGTGGAGAACGGCGCCATCTACACCGACGGCCAGCCCTCCCTCCTCGGCGTCAACGCAGCCCTGATGGGCGACCTGACCGGCGAGAAGAACGTCTACCTCGGCGGCCTCGCCATGGGCATGTCCCGTGAGGAGATCAAGGAGCGCTACCAGGAGATCGTCGACTTCTCCGGCATCAACGAGAAGGGCGACTTCATCACCCTCCCGATGCGCACGTACTCCTCCGGCATGGGCGCCCGGCTGCGCTTCTCCATCGCCGCCGCCAAGGACCACGACGTCCTGCTCATCGACGAGGCCCTGGCCACCGGTGACGCGGCCTTCCGCAAGCGTTCCGAGGAGCGCATCCGCGAGCTGCGCAAGCACGCGGGCACGGTGTTCCTGGTCAGCCACAACAACAAGTCCATCCGTGACACCTGCGAGCGGGTGCTGTGGCTGGAGCGCGGTGTGCTGCGCATGGACGGGCCGACCGAGGACGTCCTCGCCGAATACGAGGCCTTCACCGGCGACAAGTCCGACAAGTCCAAGCGGCCGAGCGCTCCCAAGAAGCCGAACCCGCCGAAAAAGGAACCTGCGGACGCCAAAGCCCCTCTTCCTTCCTGAGGCCCGCCCACGCGTTCGAACAGCCTCATCACAGCAGTAGCAGTGCCGCCGTGGGCGTATGAAAAGCAGGGAGGCCACGTGCAACCAGGGCTGAGCGTCATCGTCCACGGCCCCGATCCCCAAGGTCGTCTGGGCGAACTCCTCGACTCTCTGAGCGCCCAGCCCTTCGCCGAATCCGAGGTGATCGTCGCGGCCGTCGGCGACTGGGCCCGGCAGCAGGCGGAGCGGCGTGCGGCCGAGGACTCGCGGATGGTGGTGCTGCCGCTGCCCGAGGGCACGAGCGACGGCGCGGCCCGGGCGGCGGGCGCCGCCCGGGCCACCGGCCGCTGGCTGCACTTCGTGCACGCCAAGGACGGACTGCCGGCCGGCGCCCTGCGCATCGTGGCCGACCGCACCACGGAACTCGGGGACTCGGCGGACGTCCTGGTCGTGGACCATGTCCGCTCCACCTGGCAGAACTCCGGGGCGCCCGGCGGGGACGGCCGGTTCCTGGCCCGGGTCGGCCGCCGTGCCGTCCCGCTCGCCGACTCCCCCCAACTGCTGCGGCTGACCCCGGTGCTGGGGAACCGTGTGATGCGCGCGGACTTCTGGCGGTCCCCGGACGTCCACGCGGACATCGCGGGCGAGGACGTCCTCGACGACGAGGCGTACACCGCCCTCGCCGTGCTCCTCCACGCCGGCGCGATCGCGTCCGTGGACCAGGTGGCGTACGAGATAAGGGACCTGCGCGAGCAGAGCCTGCCGCCGGTGGCCCCCGCGCAGCGGTACGCGGTCATCGACCGGTACGAGCGGCTGCACCGGCTGCTGGACGGGCGGGACGTGCCCGACGGACCGAAGTCGGTCCTGTACGACGTGATGGTGCGCGATCTGCTGCGTACCTTCGCCCGCGGCGGGATGCCGGAGCCAGTGGCGCGGGAGTTCTTCCGCCGCGCGTCGCGGGCCGCCGTGCGCCGGCGGCCGTCGCACCACCAGCGCCCCACCGGCCTCGACGGCATCCGCCACTCGCTCCTCGAGGAGAACGCGTACACCAAGTACCGCGCCTTCCAGGCCGCCAACCAGAAGCGGCGCGAGGTCAAGTCGGTGGTCGCGGCGGGCAGGCGCCAGGTCGGCGCGAAGCTGCGCGACCACCGCTACCGCCGAGCGCTGAGCGAACCCGTCGACGCGGAACTCGCGGTGTTCTCGGCGTACTGGGACCGAGGTGTGGCCTGCAATCCGGCCGCGATCGCCGCCAAGCTCACCGAACTCGCGCCGCACATCCACCCGGTGTGGGTGGTGTCCCGGCACAAGGCGGCACTGCTGCCGCCGGGCACCGACCACATCGTCCCCGGCACCCGCCGCTACTGGGACGTGATGGCGCGGGCCAAGTACCTCGTCAACAACGTCAACTTCCCCAACTCCGTGGTGAAGCGCCCGGACGTGATCCACCTCCAGACCCACCACGGCACCCCGCTCAAGCGGATGGGCCTGGACCAGCTCGACTTCCCGGCCGCCTCCAAGGGGCTGGACTTCGAGGCGCTGCTGGCCCGTATCGACAAGTGGGACTACAGCGTCTCCGCGAACAGCCACTCCACGCGCATGTGGGAGCGCGCGTACCCCTCGCGCTACACACCGCTGGACTACGGCTATCCGCGCAACGACGTCTTCTACTCCGCCACGGCGGCGGACGTCCGCGCGATCCGCGACCGCCTCGGCATAGCCCCGGGCCGCCGGGCCATCCTCTACGCGCCCACGCACCGCGACTACGAGGCGGGCTGGACCCCGCGCCTCGACCTCGCCTCGCTGGCCGACCGGCTGGGCGAGGACACGGTCCTGCTGGTCCGCGGCCACTACTTCTACGGTGGTGCGGCCTCTCCGCTCGCCGGACTGCGCCGCTCCGGCCGGGTGATCGACGTGTCGTCGTACGACCCGGTCGAGGACCTCTCGCTGGCGGCGGACGCCCTGGTCACGGACTACTCGTCGATCATGTTCGACTACGCCAACCTGAACCGCCCGATCGTGATCTACGCCGACGACTGGGAGACGTACGCGAAGACGCGCGGCGTCTACTTCGACCTGACGGCCGAGGCACCGGGCCACGTGGCGCACACCCAGGAGGAACTCGCGGCCGTCTTCGAGTCGGAGGCATGGCGGGACGAGGCCTCCCTGAAGTCGCTGGCCGCCTTCCGGCGCCGCTTCTGCGAGTTCGACGACGGACGGGCTGCGGAGCGGGTGGTGCGCCGGGTGTTCCTGGGCGAGAGCGAGGAGTCGCTGCCGCCCGTGGTCCCCGTGGACGAACGAACCCCGGCCCCGGCCCCCGCGGAGGCGACAGCGTGATGACGACGACCCGGACCCCCGATGTGACGATCACGGTCATCGTCTACAACGACGCGGAGCGCCTGCCCCGCGCGGTGGCCTCGCTGCTGCGGCAGACCCACCCGGACATCGAAGTGATCATCAGCGACGACCACTCGACGGACGACACTCCGTCGGTCGCCCGGCGGCTGGCGGCACAGGACCAGCGGGTGCGCTATCTGCGACTGCCCGAGAACAGCGGCGGCTGCAGCGCACCGCGCAACCGGGCGATCGAGATCGCCCGGGCCCCGTATCTGATGTTCCTCGACAGCGACGACGAACTCCCCGCGAACGCCGTCGAATTGCTGCTCGCGGCACACCGCGAACGCGACGTCGACTTCACCATGGGCGCGGTGGAACGCGTGCGGATCGACACCGGTCGCCGCTCGACCTGGATGCCGCACCTGGTCGCCGAGCGGCGCACGGTCGAGGGCATCGCGTCCGAACCGGGCCTGCTGTTCGAGCACCTCTCGACAAGCAAGATGTACCGGCGGGAATTCCTCGACCGCCACAAGCTGCGCTTCCCCGAGGGCATCCACTACGAGGACCAGTTGTTCTCGGCACAGGCGTACTGCCTGGCGCGCTCCTTCACGATCATCCCCGAGCCGGTGTACCGCTGGTACATTGCGCCGTTCGTGGCGGCGGAGTCGGCGTCCATCTCCAACCAGCGGCACAAGCTCACGAACGTACGGGACCGCATCCATGTGCAGCGGCTGATCGACGACTTCCTCGAGACGAGCGGCCACGGCGGGCTGCGCGAGCACAAGGACCACAAGTTCCTCAAGCACGACTTCCGGATGTACGCGGGCGATCTGCCGTACCGCGACGAGGAGTGGCTGGCCGGTTTCGCGGACGTGGTCACGCCGTATCTGGAGACACTGGCGCCCGGCGCGTACGCCCGACTGCCGCGTACGGAACGGGTGGTGATCCAGCTGGTGCGCGAGCGCCGGCTCACCGAGGCACGGTCCGCGGCGCGGGGACTAGGGCAGGAAGTGGCGCCTCGGGAGGTGGTGACGGACGGTTCGGGAGCGGTCCATTGGGGCACACGGATCCCGTCCTCCTCCTGGGCCCGCCGTGAACTGGACGTCTCGGAACTCGAATTGGAGGACCGGCCCTTCCCCAGCGCGCTGTTCCGCCACGAGATCTCGTCCGTGACTCCGGGCCCGGGAGCGTCGGTCGATCTCTCGATCCGCACCTTCGACCCGGGCCTGCGTCTGTCCGTCGGCCCGCAGCGGGCGAGCGTCGTGGTCTCCCCGGGCAGGCGCAGCCTGGTCACCGCCTTCCGTCTGGACCCGGTCCGCCCCGGTGTCTTCGAGGGACGCGTCCGGGTGGACCTGGCGGCGGCCCATCTGCCCGTGCAGGGCTTCGAGGGCATCCGCCATCCGGTGCTGCGCCTGGAACACCAGGGCCTGACCAACACGGGCGTCCTGCTGGCGCCGACGGTCTTCCCGTCCCTCACGGCGACCCACGTCGGCACCCTGCCGCACGAGGTGACCGTCGAACCGGAGGGACGCGGCCCTGGTCGCCTGCAGATCCGGTGGCGGCCCGTGGGAGTCACGGCACGCGTGGGCCCGGTCGTCGGCCGAGTGGCCGGACCGCGAGTACGGCGGGCGGCGCAGTTGGTCAGGAGCGCGCTGCGGTGACGGCGGGCGGCGCGTGGGCCCTGGCCCCCGCCGCCCCGGGAGAGTGCCGCCCGGTCCGGCTCCTGACTTCGACGACCCACGCTCGAACGCCGGACGGGTGCAGCAGCCTCCTCAGCGCAGTACCTCGTACAGCACCTGGCCCCCGGGTCCCGAGGCCACCTTCCGCACCGCCCGGTCGCCCGACGGCAGCCCCCCGTCCGAGGGCCGCTGCACCACCCACCGCACGCCGTAGGACCGGAGCACATCGAGACGTGCGCTCCGCGACGACCCGGCCGCGAAGTACGTCCGCACCGCCGCCTCCCGCCTTCCCTGGTCCGGCAGGAAGAAGTCCGGATATCCCGGCGCCACGGTGTACGCCCCGTACGCCGGGATCTGCCGCGCGGGATACGTCTTCGCCATCACCACGTCCCCGTACCGGACCCACGGGGTGATCCAGTGGTAACCCGCCCACGGCGCCCGGTACTTCGCCGCGACCGCCCCGGGCAGCGCACTGCGGCCCACCACGAACCCCACGGTCTGGACCTGCGTCCACGCCCCGACGGCCAGCGCGGCCGCCAGCACCACGGCCGCCCAGTTGCGCAGCGCTCCCCGCGCCGCACCGGCCACCTCCACGGCCGCCGCCACCTGCGCCGGAATCAGCACCGCCGGCAGCGCCCGTCCCCAGGAGTAGTGCCCGGTCAGCCCGCCCGCCGCGAACAGCACCGCCCCGAGCAGGAAGAAGACCACCAGGGGGTCCCGCGGGTTCCGCCGCGCCCGCAGGCCGAGCGCCGCCACTCCGGCCAGTACGAGGCAGAACCGTGTGACCAGGTGCTGGTACAGCGGCCGGTGGATCGCCTCCAGGCCGCCCGTGCCCAGCAACGCGAAGAAGTCGTAGTACGGCCAGAGCGCGAGGACCGCCGACCCGAGCACGGCACCGGCCCCGAGCCGCGGCAGGACCCGGCGCCCGGGCCGCGCCCCGGCCACGGTCGCGATCGCCCCCAGCGTCGCCACCACCCCGGTGAACTGGTGGCTGAGCAGGATCACCGCCCACATCGCACCGAGCCCGAGGAAGGCGACCCATCCGGCTCCCTCGCCCTCGAGCGCGCGTGCCAGCAGCGCCCAGAAGTGGAAGGCGAGGCCGAGCGCGAACACACTCGGGTAAGCCACCGTCAGGGCAAGCGAGTTGAGACCGAGGAAGCCGCTCCAGTTGAACACCTGCGTGCCCCACAGGAACACCACGCACAGCAGGGCGAGCGGCGGCGCGAGACGCTCGGCGCTCAGCGTGCGGACGTACCGCCAGACGCCGGTGACCAGCAGCGTCAGACCGATCAGCGCGCCGATGCGCAGCACGGCCCAGACGGACAGCCCGGTGAGGCGGGCGACGGCCCCGAGGAAGAGGGTCCACGGCGAGTAGTACGGGCTCGGCGTGTTCGCGTCGACCAGCGGATTGCCGGGGTCCAGCAGCCGGTGCCGCAGCCGCTCCACGGTCGCGGCGTGCATGCCGAGGTCGCCGTCCCACGGCAGCCGGACGATCACGAGCAGCATCAGTACGGCGAGCAGGCCCAAGGCCGCCCACACCACGGCTCCGGCCCCTCCGCGCGGCGTTCCGGCGGCCGTGAGCGCGCTCCAGGGCCGCTTCGGCCTCTCGGTTCCCGTGGCCGGCCCGGTCTTCTCCTCGGTCCCGGTGATCCCTCTCCCGGTACCGCCTGTCCCGTCGGAGGCGACGCTCATCGCGCGCCGGCGCCCTGCTTCGCCTCGTGCTGGAACACCCACGTCCGGTACACCAGGAAGCGGAACGCCGACGCCAGCACGATCGACAGCGCCTTGGCCACGTTCGAGCCGAGCGGCCCGTTCATGGCGAGCCCGTGGTAGCCGACGTAGAACAGCACGCTCTCCATCAGCACGCCGATTCCGCTGAAGCCGAAGAACAGGACGATCTGCTGCCGGGTGCGGGAGGCACGGTCCCGGTAGGCGAAGAAGCGGAAGCCGAGGTAGTTGGTGCCCATGGCGACGATGCTGGCGAGCACGGTAGCCGTCATCGGCGCCCACGTCAGAACGTGCAGAAGGAAGTTGAAGACGAGGATGTTGACCGCGACACCACTGCCGCCGACGACCCCGAACTTGGCCACCTCGACCGCGATCCGCCGGACCCGGGAGATCACCGGGACGGGGGCGGGGACAACGGTCTCGGCTACCGGGCGAGCGACCTGGGGCCGCTGCTCGGAGAGGTTCACAGTCACGGGTACGGGTCCTCCACACTCGTTCGACGATCAGGCCAAACCTTAGCCCAAATGTCCCGTTTAGCAGGAAACGGTAAATTCAACTCCTGAATTGCCCAAGGTATTGACAAGAAAGCCGTCCCAGCCTCGCGAACTGGGGGAGGACGCCCGGACATACGAACGGGGA
Organism: Streptomyces sp. NPDC001156; assembly: GCF_053598275.1. Taxonomy (NCBI): domain Bacteria; kingdom Bacillati; phylum Actinomycetota; class Actinomycetes; order Kitasatosporales; family Streptomycetaceae; genus Streptomyces; species Streptomyces sp. NPDC001156. The sequence continues at coordinate 67,687 of NZ_JBSFJX010000020.1, forward strand.
CGCCCCAACACCGTGGGGCGCCCCCGCCGTAGCGGTACCGGCCGTACCGCCGGGCCGTGCCTAGCTGTGCGTCCGCAGCAGCGTGCGCATCGTGCGCATCGCGACCGAGAGGTTCGCCAGATCGAAGGAGTCCGAGCTCGAGATCTCGTCGAGGGTGGTGCGTGCCCTCGAAAGGATCGCCGCGTTCCTCTCCTCCCAGGCCTTGAACCGCTGTTCCGGCGTGGAACTGCCGTTGCCCACCGAGAGGACTTCGGCGGTCAGGCCCGCGTGGGCCGCGTACAGGTCCTCGCGGATCGCCGCGCGCGCCATCGACTGCCACCGGTCGGCGCGCGGCAGTTCGATGATGCGGTCCATCAGCTGGGTGATCCGCAGCCGGTCGGCGAGGTCGTAGTAGACCTCGGCGACGGCCATCGGGTCCTTGCCCGTGCGGTCGGCCACCGAGACGATGTCGAGCGCCGGGAAGGCGGAGGAGAACCCGGCCACACGCATGGCGAGTTGGTCCGGGACGCCGGCGCCCGTCAGCTCGTCGTAGATCTTCTGCCACCACTCGAGGTCCGCACCGCGCATAAGCTTGGGCAGTTCGTTCCAGACCTGCTCGACGCGGTCCTTGAAGAACTCGATGGTGCCGCTGAGCTCCAGCGGCTGCGGCCGGTTGTTGAGCAGCCAGCGCGTGCCGCGCTCCACCAGCCGGCGGGAGTGCAGGCGGATCCGGGTCTGCACATCGGCGTCGACCTGGTTGTCGAGCGCCTCCACCGCGTCCCACATCATGCTGGAATGGAAGATCGCACGGGACGCGGTCTGCGCCCTGACGATCTCCTCCAGCGATGCGCCCGTCTCCTCGCGCAGCCGGTGCAGGAAGCTCGTGCCGCCCGTGTTCACCGTGTCGTTGACCAGAAGGGTCGTCACGATCTCACGACGCAGCGCGTGGTGGTCGATCTGCTCGGGGAACTTCTCGCGCAGGGCCGTCGGGAAGTACTCGTGCAGCAGGGTGCGCAGATACTGGTCGTCCGGCAGGGGCGTTTCCAGCAGCTCCTTGGCGACGGTGATCTTCGTGTACGCCAGCAGGACGGCCGTCTCCGGGCCCGTCAGGCCGTGGCCGGAGTTGAGCCGCTCGCGGATCTGCCGGTCGGTGGGCAGGAACTCCAGCGCCCGGTCGAGGTGGCCCTCGCGCACCAGATACCGGAGGAACCGCTGCTGTGCGTGCAGCATGTCCTTCGACTGGAACAGGGCGTTGGCGATCGCCACGTTCTGCGCGTAGTTGTTGCGCAGCACCAGGGAGCCGACCTCGTCGGTCATCTCGGCGAGCAGATGGTTGCGCTGCTTGACGGTCAGATCGCCGTTCGCCACGACCGCGTTGAGCAGGATCTTGATGTTCACCTCATGGTCGGAGGTGTCCACGCCCGCGCTGTTGTCGATGGCATCCGTGTTGATCTTTCCGCCGTGCTGGGCGAACTCGATCCGGCCGAGCTGGGTCAGGCCCAGGTTGCCGCCTTCGCCCACCACCTTGGTACGCAGGTCGCAGCCGTCCACCCGGATGGCGTCGTTGGCCTTGTCACCGACGTCCGCGTGCGACTCCGCCGAGGACTTGACGTACGTCCCGATGCCGCCGTTCCACAGCAGGTCCACCGGCGCCTTGAGGATCGCCTGCATCAGATCGGCGGGGGTCATCTTGGTGACGGTCCCCTCGATGCCGAGCGCCTCGCGGATGTGCCCGTTGACCGGAATCGCCTTGGCCGAGCGGGGGAACACCCCGCCGCCGGCCGACAGCAGTTCGGTGTTGTAGTCGGCCCAGGAGGAACGCGGCAGCTCGAACAGGCGGCGGCGCTCGGCGTACGAGGTCGCCGCGTCCGGGTTCGGATCGATGAAGATGTGCCGGTGGTCGAAGGCCGCGACCAGTCGGATGTGCTCGGACAGCAGCATGCCGTTGCCGAACACGTCACCGGACATGTCGCCGATGCCGACGACCGTGAAGTCCTCGGCCTGGGTGTTCACACCCAGCTCCCGGAAGTGCCGCTTCACGGACTCCCAGGCGCCGCGGGCCGTGATGCCCATCTTCTTGTGGTCGTAGCCCGCCGAGCCGCCGGAGGCGAAGGCGTCCCCGAGCCAGAAGTGGTAGCTCTCGGCGACCTCGTTGGCGATATCCGAGAACGTCGCCGTGCCCTTGTCCGCGGCGACCACGAGATACGTGTCGTCCGAGTCGTGCCGGACCACGTCCGCGGGCGGCATGATCTCGCCGGCGATCATGTTGTCGGTGATGTCGAGCAGGGCGGAGATGAACGTCCGGTAGCTGCGGATGCCCTCGGCGAGCCATGCGTCGCGGTCCACGGCCGGGTCCGGCAGTTGCTTGGCGACGAACCCGCCCTTGGCGCCCACGGGCACGATGACGGTGTTCTTCACCATCTGCGCCTTGACCAGGCCGAGGATCTCGGTGCGGAAGTCCTCGCGCCGGTCGGACCAGCGCAGGCCGCCTCGCGCGACCTTGCCGAAGCGCAGGTGCACGCCCTCCACGCGCGGCGAGTACACCCAGATCTCGTACGCGGGGCGCGGCGCCGGCAGGTCCGGGATGGCCTGCGGGTCGAACTTCATGGAGAGGTAGTCGTGCGGCCTGCCGCCCCGCGCCTCCTGGAAGAAGTTGGTGCGCAGGGTCGCCTTGATCAGGGTGAGGAAGGAGCGCAGGATCCGGTCCTCGTCGAGCGAGGCGACCTGGTCGAGCGCGGCGTCCAGCTCCTCCAGCAGGGCGTCGGTCAGCTCCACCCCGGCCCGCTGCCGGTCCGGCGACATCCGCGCCTCGAAGAGGGAGACCAGCAGCCGCGTGGTGTGGACATTGTTTCGGAGGGTGTCCTCCATGTAGTCCTGGCTGAAGGTCGAACCGGCCTGACGCAGGTACTTGGCGTACGCGCGCAGCACCATCGCCTGCCGCCAGGTGAGTCCGGCGCCCAGCACCAGGGCGTTGAAGCCGTCGTTCTCGGCCTTCCCGGTCCAGGTGGAGGAGAAGGCGTCCTGGAAGCGCTCGCGGGCGTCGTCGCCGACGTAATCGCCGTTGCCGGTCATCGACTTGGGCAGACGCAGACCGAAGTCGTAGATCCACGCGATCGTGCGGTCCGCGCAGCGCAGCTCGTACGGGCGCTCGTCGACGACCTCGACGCCGAGCCGGTTGAGCACGGGCAGCACGGCGGAGAGGGAGACCGCCTCGCCCTTGCGGTAGATCTTGAAGCGGCGCTCGCCGGGGGCCGCGCCCACGGGCTCGTACAGGCTGAGGGCGAAGTTCTTGCCGCCCTCCTCGGTGGTGAGCTGCTCCAGGTGCACGAGGTCGGCGACCGCGGCACGCGGGGTGTGGTCGGCCTTGTAACCCTCGGGGAAGGCGCCCGAGTAGTGGCGCTGCAGCTCGGCGCCCCGCTCCTCGCCGAGCTCGGCGTTCAGCGCCTCGTTGAAGGCGTCGGTCCAGGAGCGGGCGGCCTCGACGAGGCGGGCCTCGATGCGCTCCTTGTCGGCGTCGGACAGCTGCGGCAGCTCGGTGCCCTGCGGCACACGGACCACGAAGTGCAGCCGAGACAGGATCGACTCGGTGTTCCAGGCCGTGAAGTCGACGCTGGTGCCGCCGAGTTCCTCCTTGAGGATGTCGATGATCCGCAGTCTCACGCCCGTGGTGTAGCGGTCGCGCGGCAGGTAGACGAGGGCCGAGTAGTAGCGCCCGTACTCGTCCTGGCGCAGGTACAGCCGCAGCCGGCGGCGCTCCTGGAGGTAGAGGACGGAGGTGGCGATGGAGCGCAGCTCGTCGGCCGGGGTCTGGAACAGCTCGTCGCGCGGGTAGGTCTCCAGGATCTGGAGCAGGTCCCGGCCGTCGTGGCTGTTGGGCGAGAAGCCGGCGCCGTCGAGGACTTCGTCGACCTTGCGGCGGATGACGGGCACCCGGCGCACGGACTCGGTGTAGGCGGCGGACGAGAACAGGCCCAGGAAGCGGCGCTCGCCGACCACGTTGCCCTTCTCGTCGAACTTCTTCACGCCGACGTAGTCCAGGTACGACGGGCGGTGCACCGTGGCGCGGCTGTTGGCCTTGGTGAGGACCAGCAGCTTGTGCTCGCGGGCCTTGGCGCGGGCGTCGGCGGGCAGCCGCTCGAAGGAGGGGCTCACCGGGTGCTGGTCGTCACCCGAGTGGTGCGGGTCGGATCGCAGTATCCCGAGCCCGGTGCCGGGCACGGCGGCCAGCACGTCGTCGTCGCGCAGCTCGTACTCGCGGTAGCCGAGGAAGGTGAAGTGGTCGGCGGACAGCCAGCGCAGCAGCTCGCCGGCCTCCTCCAGGTCCGCGGTGGGCAGGTCGTCGGGCACGGGCTCCTTCTGGAGCCCCTCGGCGACGCGCAGCGCACACTCGCGCATCTTCTCCCAGTCCTCGACGGCCTCGCGGACGTCGGACAGGACGCGCAGCAAATCGGCGGTGATCTGCTTCAGGTCACCGCGGTCGGTCTCGCGGTCCATCTCGACATGGATCCACGACTCGACATGCGCGTCGTGCGGCAACGCGCAGTCGGGGCCTTCGGGCAGCACCTCGAGCAGCTTGCCGGTCAGGTCGCGGCGGACGACGAACTGGGGGTGGATGACGACGTGGATGCCGCGCCCCTGGCGGGACAGCTCGTTGGTGACGGAGTCGACCAGGAAGGGCATGTCGTCGGTGACCACCTCGACGACGGAGTGGCTGCAGGTCCAGCCGTTCTCCTCGACGGTCGGGGTGTGGACCCGCACGTTGGCCGTGCCCTGCGGACGCGTCTCGGCCAGTCTGTAGTGCGAGAACGCGGCTCCGAAGACATCCACCGGATCGCGGTCCGCCAGGTCCTCGGGGGCGGTGTGCAGGTAGTAGCGCTGGAGGAACGCGAGCACGGTGTCCCGGTCGGGGGTGCCCTCGCCCGTCGTCCCAGTCGGTAGGTGCCCCCCGACCGGGCTGTTCTCAGCTACCCGGGCGGCCCGTTCGAGCAGCTCGGCCTTGGCTTCGTCCAGCTTGGTCTGCATTGTCCTCTGGCTCCTGTCGCGCGCCGTTGCGTGACGTAGAAGGAAATACGGTCTCTTCTCCGACGTGACGTCGTAACGCGGGGTGTCCGGTCTGGTTCGACGCTATGCCGCACGGAGAGGAAGGTGGGGGGGTATCGGCCAATTCCGGCACCTGGGGCGGCTGTGACGCTTCTCTCCGCGCGTCGCGCGCCTCCGGCGTCCCCGGCACCCCTGCTGCCGTCCCGGGCGCCCGCGGCGCCCTTCCCGGCCGGCCCCGCCTGTGAGGATCAGCGACCGCCGCCCGGTCACGGATGTCGTCCGTGCTCACCGGGCGCAGGGCAGGGACAAGAACGTCCCCGCGAGGTATCGCGCTGATCACGCCACAAGGCTATCGCTCTGCACGGGGGGCACGTCATGAGCCGTATGTGTACAAAAGAGGGGGTCGAACTTTGACGTTCTGCACAGGGGCGAAGAGGACGATGCCGTGCAGAGCCCGTCGGTGCGAGCATGGCGGTACGAGCAGCGAGCACGGCCGGCAAGCGGTACGCGGCCCCTTGGCAGCGCCCTCGGCCTCGGGCACGTTGCCAGAAGCAGCGGACGCAGCCCTCCGCCCGACCGAGGGGAGTACAGCCAACATGACGCAGAAGATCCTGATCGTCACCGGCGACGCCGCCGAATCACTGGAGGTCCTCTACCCCTACCAGCGCCTGCGCGAGGAGGGCTACGAGGTCCATATCGCGGCCCCCAGCCGCAAGACACTCCGCTTCGTCGTCCACGACTTCGAAGCCGGTTTCGACACGTACACCGAGAAGCCCGGCTACACCTGGCCCGCCGACCTCGCCTTCTCCGAGGTCGACCCCGGTGACTACGCCGCCCTCGTCATCCCCGGCGGTCGCGCCCCGGAGTACCTCCGCAACGACCCCGAGCTGCGCAAGATCCTCAAGTCCTTCTTCGACACCGACAAGCCCGTCGCCCAGATCTGCCACGGCCCCCTGCTCACCGCTGCGGCCGACGCCCTGCGCGGACGGCGCGTCACGGCCTACCCCGCGCTGGAGCTGGACATGCAGGCGGCCGGGGCGACCTTCCAGGACGTCGAGGCGGTCGTCGACGGCACGCTCGTCTCGTCCCGCGCCTGGCCGGATCACCCCGGCTGGATGCGCGAGTTCCTCACGGTGCTGCGCTCGAAGGCGCCGGTGACCTGACGGCACCCGGTGCGGCGCCCCGAGGGGCGCCGCACGCCCGGGCTTAGGCCGCCAGCCGTTCGGCCTCCGCGACCGCCTCCCGCAGCGTGTCCACCACCGGCACGCCGATCTCCTCCAGGCTGGCGCGGCTGTGGGAGCCACCGGTGTACAGAACGGCCCGTGCTCCCACGTGCCGGGCGGCGACCGCGTCGTCAGCGGCGTCCCCGATCACCACTGTGCGCGCCGGCTGCACGCCCGCAAGGGCCCGTAGGTGCCGGACCATGTGCTCGGCCTTGCTGCCGCCGGAGGGCCCGGTGCGCCCCTCCACCCGTACGAAGTGCGTCTCGATCCCGAACCCACGGACCAGGGGGACGAGCTCGTCGTGCATGTACATGCTGAGGATGGACTGGCTGCGGCCGGCCGACCGCCATCCCGCGAGCAGTTCCGTCGCACCCTCGGTGAGCCCGCACCGGATGCGGTGCTCCGAGTAGTACCGGTGGAAGGCCTCGTCCATGAGCTGCCACTCGGTGTCCGTCGGCAGCCGTCCCATCAGCCGCTCGTAGAACTTGGGCACCGGCACGCAGTACAGCGCCCGGTAGCGCTCCAGTGTGATCGGCGCCAGACCGAGTTCGGCGAAGGCCGCGTTCGTGGCCCCGATGATCGCGTCATTGTCGTGGAACAGCGTGCCGTTCCAGTCCCAGACGATGTGAGCGCTTCCGTACGTCCCCATGCCGGAAAACCTACCCGGCCGCACTGACAATCGCCGGTGCACCGGCCCCGTGGGAGGCAAAACCCGGGTCAGTCCCCGAGCCCCAGCAGATTCGGAACCTCCTGCGTCGCGTACCAGAGCAGCTCGTGGTCCTCGGCGCCGTCCACCACGAACTGCGCGTCGTCGTCACCGCGGTCCGCCTCCTCCAGCGCCTCGGCCGCCGCCGTGACGTCCGCCTCCGCGTCGGCCGCGTCGGCGTGCACCGCGGCCGCCTTGGCCAGCGCCACGGCCCCGGTGACCCGCACCTCGCCGAGCGCCGCCGGGTCGAGGCCCTTGTCGGGGTCGGCGGCCGCGGCGCGGTCCGGTACGTCGACCGCGACGACCACCCGTCGCCGCGGCGCCCCCGAGTCCGCCGCCACCAGCCGCAGCGAGGCCAGCGCGGCCCGGCTCAGGGCCGCGTACTCCAGTTCCTCGATGTCGTCGGACAGGTACCACTCGCGCAGCGCGGGCGTGACGGCGTACGCGACCAGCGGTCCCGCACCCAGCTCACCCGTCTTGTACGCCTCGGCGAGCCCGGAGAGGGTCAGGGGGACGTAGACGCGCATGACGAGCCGCTTTCGTAGTCGTGAGGCCGGCCGGACAGGCCCGTGGGAGGACCACGCGGAGGTCGGTCCCGCGCCTCCGGCGAGTCACCCAAGGATACGTGCGGCCGTCCCCCTTCGGGCCCCGGTCGCAGTCTTCCCCGTGGTCAACCGAGGCGCCCAGGGATCACCCGGTACAGTCCGGGCGCCCCATGGAGCCCCCGCGCTCGCATCACCCTGATAGGTGAATCCCCCGGCCCCCGCGGCGCACCTCGGGATTCCTTGCGAGCGCGGCCCCTTGCCTCGTACAAGATCCCCACCGAGAAGTTACCGACCGGTATCCGCCGGTCCCGCGAAACGGGGATCCACATGAACAAGGTCATGACCAGGAACAGCGCGATGACCAAGGTCAAGCGGCACCCGGGCGGCCGCCCGCCGGTGCGCCACGACACCCGCCGCCCCGGCAGCACACCCCGCGATACGGCACCGCGCCCGGGGACGTCCCGCGCCACACCACCCGTCGCGCCGGGGCCGGCCGGTCCGGTTGCCCAGCCCCGCCCGACCGATGTCTTCGCCGACCGTCTGGTGTCCGTGCTGAGCGGTCAGCGCCCCGTGCACAGCATGCTCCGCCATACCGTCGGCCGCGCCTACGACGAGCTGGCCTGGCTCGCCGAACGCGGCGCACTGCGCACGCGCGGCACCCGCCCCGTCGTCCGTGACATCGGGTACTACGTACCGCGCCCCGGCGCCATCGAGGCCTTCGCCCGTATCGGCGCGGGCGACCAGCTCCGCGCGATGGCGTTCCGCCTGGAGTGCGGGACGGACCACCGCTGGCGCTGCACGGCGGTGGAACTGGGCGGACCCCGGAGGCCGGGCAGGGACGACGACTGACCCGGACGACACGAGGGGCCGGGCACCCTCCGGTGCCCGGCCCCTCGTCACGGCTGTGCCGACCGCAGCGTCGTCACTTCTTGCGGCGCCGCCCGGTCTTGGCCTGCTTGCGGCGCTCAGCGCGCGTGAGGCCGTCCGCCTCCGAGCGCACCGGCTCGTCGTCGCCGGCGAAGTCGCCTTCGATGATGCCGCCCTCACCGTCCACGGTGGGCGCCGAGAAGTGCAGCCGCTCGCGACGCTGCGGCGCCTCGAGGCCCTTCGCACGGATCTCCGGGCGAGCCGCCTGCGCCGCCACGGCCTCTTCCTTCTCCAGGGAGGGCTTGGCGTCCTCGACGGGGACCTCCTCGACCTGCTGCTCGACCTGGACCTCCAGGTTGAACAGGTAGCCGACGGACTCCTCCTTGATGCCCTCCATCATCGCGGTGAACATGTCGAAGCCCTCGCGCTGGTACTCGACCAGCGGGTCCTTCTGCGCCATCGCGCGCAGGCCGATGCCCTCCTGGAGGTAGTCCATCTCGTAGAGGTGCTCACGCCACTTGCGGTCCAGGACCGACAGCACGACCCGGCGCTCCAGCTCACGCATGATCTCGGAACCGAGCTGCGCCTCACGCTCCTGGTACTGCTCGTAGACGTCGTCCTTGATGGACTCGGCGATGAACTCGGCGGTCAGCCCGGCACGGTCGCCGGTCGCGTCCTCCAGCTCCTCGATGGTGACCTTCACCGGGTAGAGCTGCTTGAAGGCGCCCCACAGCCGGTCCAGGTCCCAGTCCTCGGCGAAGCCCTCGGCGGTCTCGGCACCGACGTACGCGTCGATCGTGTCGTCCATGAAGTGCTGGATCTGCTCGTGCAGGTCCTCGCCCTCCAGCACGCGGCGCCGCTCGCCGTAGATGACCTCACGCTGCCGGTTGAGGACCTCGTCGTACTTGAGGACGTTCTTCCGGGTCTCGAAGTTCTGCTGCTCGACCTGCGACTGGGCGGACGCGATCGCGCGCGTGACCATCTTGTTCTCGATCGGCACGTCGTCCGGCACGTTCGCCATCGACATGACGCGCTCGACCATCTGCGCCTTGAACAGACGCATCAGGTCGTCGCCCAGCGAGAGGTAGAAGCGCGACTCGCCGGGGTCGCCCTGACGGCCGGAACGACCGCGCAGCTGGTTGTCGATACGGCGCGACTCGTGCCGCTCGGTGCCCAGCACGTACAGGCCGCCGAGGTCCTCGACCTCGTCCTTCTCGGCCTTGACCGCCTGCTCGGCACGCTCCAGGGCGGCGGGCAGCGCCTGCGCCCACTCCTCGATGTGCTCCTCGGGGTCGAGCCCGCGCTGGCGCAGCTCGGCCTCGGCGAGATCCTCGGGGTTGCCGCCGAGCTTGATGTCCGTACCACGGCCGGCCATGTTCGTGGCCACGGTCACGGCGCCCTTGCGGCCGGCCTGCGCGACGATCACGGCCTCGCGGTCGTGCTGCTTCGCGTTGAGCACCTCGTGCTGGATGCCGCGCTTGGCGAGCTGCTGCGAGAGGTACTCGGACTTCTCGACCGAGGTCGTGCCGACGAGGATCGGCTGGCCCTTCTCGTGCTTCTCGGCGATGTCGTCGACGACCGCCTCGAACTTGGCGACCTCGGTGCGGTAGATCAGGTCCGACTGGTCCTTGCGGATCATCGGCTTGTTGGTCGGGATCGGGACCACGCCGAGCTTGTAGATCTGGTGGAACTCGGCGGCCTCGGTCATCGCCGTACCGGTCATGCCGGAGAGCTTGCCGTAGAGGCGGAAGAAGTTCTGCAGGGTGATCGTCGCGAGCGTCTGGTTCTCGTCCTTGATGTCCACCCCTTCCTTCGCCTCGATCGCCTGGTGCATGCCCTCGTTGTAGCGGCGGCCGGCGAGGATACGGCCGGTGTGCTCGTCGACGATCATGACCTCGCCGTCGATGACGACGTAGTCCTTGTCGCGCTTGAAGAGCTCCTTGGCCTTGATGGCGTTGTTCAGGTAGCCCACCAGCGGGGTGTTCACCGACTCGTAGAGGTTGTCGATGCCCAGCCAGTCCTCGACCTTGGTGACGCCGCCCTCGTGGATGGCGACCGTGCGCTTCTTCTCGTCGACGTCGTAGTCGCCGGTCTCCTCGGTGCCCTTGAGGGGGTTGCCCGCCTCGCCCTTCTTCAGGCGCGTGACCAGCTTGGCGAAGTCGCCGTACCACTTGGTGGCCTGGTCGGCCGGGCCGGAGATGATCAGCGGCGTACGGGCCTCGTCCACGAGGATGGAGTCGACCTCGTCGACGATCGCGAAGTTGTGTCCGCGCTGGACGAGCTCGTCCTTGGACCACGCCATGTTGTCACGCAGGTAGTCGAACCCGAACTCGTTGTTCGTGCCGTACGTGATGTCGCACGCGTACTGCTCGCGGCGCTGGGCCGGCGTCATGTTGGCCAGAATGCAGCCGACGTCCAGGCCCAGGAACTTGTGGACGCGGCCCATCATCTCCGAGTCGCGCTCGGCCAGGTAGTCGTTGACCGTGACGATGTGGACGCCGTCTCCGGACAGGGCGTTCAGATACGCGGGCAGGGTGCCGACGAGCGTCTTGCCCTCACCGGTCTTCATCTCGGCGACATAGCCGAGGTGGAGCGCGGCACCGCCCATCATCTGCACGTCGTAGTGCCGCTGGCCGAGGACGCGCTTGGCGGCCTCGCGCACGGTGGCGAAGGCCTCGGGCAGCAGGTCGTCGAGGGTCTCGCCATCGGCGTACCGCTGCTTGTACTCGTCGGTGAGGGCCCGCAGCTCGGCGTCGGAGAGGTCGATGAAGTCCTCTTCGATGGAGTTGACCTGGTCCGCGATGCGGTGCAGCTTGCGCAGGATCTTGCCTTCGCCTGCACGCATGATCTTCGAGAGGACGGACACGGGGGTTTGTCTCCTTGCCGGTCGGGCCTGGGACGGTCGGTTACGTATGACAGCTTGAGCAACGGCCATCGTAAGCGAGGACCCCGCCGCACCGGGAGGTCTGCCCCCGACAGCCACTAGGACAACGGACGGGCGCCGCCGAAGGTGCCGCGTCCTTGCCACGAAAAGTAACGGGCCTGACACGCGGAAACGAGCGCCTGAGCACGACGGCGTGGCGGGCCCGGAAGGGCCGGTCGGCCCGGCCAGGAACGGCGGCGGCACCGGCCAACCCGCCCGGCGGAGAACGGTCGCGGCGCGTTCGAAGGCGACGGCCCGGCCCGACACAGTCGGCCCCCTCACGGCGAAAGCGACGCGGCCCGGGGCGAAAAATCATGGCGCCGGGGCGGGAGCCCGAGCAGAATCGGGCGATGGACCCCGTCACCCTGACCACCGCGCGCCTGGTACTGCGCACCGTGGGCCCGAAGGACACGGACGCGGTGTACGAAGCCGCCCAGGACCCCGACATCCAGCGCTGGACGACGATCCCGTCGCCGTATCTGCGCGAGCACGCGGAGGCGTTCGCCGGGCAGGTGGTGCCGGACGGGTGGGCGGACGCCTCGATGTTCACCTTCGGTGTCTTCCTGCTGCCCTCCGACGAGCTGGTGGGCATGCTCGGCCTGACGATGCGCTCGTTGGGCGTCGCCGAGATCGGTTTCTGGGCGGCGAAGGAACACCGCGGCAACGGCTACATCACGGAGGCGACGCTCGGCGCGTCGCGCTGGGCCTTCACACAGTTGTCGGTCGACCGCGTGGAGTGGCGCGCCGAGGTGGGCAACGCGGGGTCCCGTGCGGTCGCCGAGCGCGCGGGCTTCACCATTGAGGGCGTCCTGCGCTGCGCGATCAACAACAAGGGAGTGCGCCGGGACTGCTGGGTGGGCTCACTGCTGCCGTCGGACCTGGAGCTGCCGTCCACGGCGCCGTATCTGCCCGCACCTGCGCGGCCCGCGTAGGCCGGGGGCGTGGCGCACCGGGGCCGGTCTCCGTGTGCGGGGTGTCCTCCGTCGCCGGGTGGCCATCCCTGGGTGCCGGGCCGCCGTCGTCGCACGTCGCAAGGGGTCCGCACCCCGGCCGAGACCACCGGAACCCGCGTACCGCCATCGATGTCAGTGCCACGTCCTACCGTGTCACCATGCCGAGTCTTCCGCGCCCCGCCACCGAACTGACCGCCGACGAAGCCCGCCGCATCGCCCTGCGGGCCCAGGGTTTCCTCGGCGCGCCCGACCGCAGGTCCGGGGTCCGCGGCGTGCTGCGCCACCTGGGCGCGGTCCAGCTCGACACCATCTCGGTGCTCGCCCGCTCCCATGAGCTCATCCCGTACGCGCGCCTGGGCGCCATAGGGCGCAAGACGGTCGACTCGGCCTACTGGACGCCGTCGCCCGACGGCACGCCCGCGGCCGGGCCCCATGCGTTCGAGTACTGGTCCCACGCCGCCTGCATCCTGCCCATCGAGGAGTGGCCCCACTTCGCCTTCCGGCGCCGCGCCTACCGCGCCCGCCCGCACTGGAACCACGCGCTCCCGGACGGGGTCTACGACCAGGTCGTCAAGCAGCTGCGCACCGAAGGCCCGCTCACGGCCACGGACCTGGGCGGCGCGAAGAAGACCAGCGAGTGGTGGGACTGGTCAGGCACGAAGGTCGCCGTGGAGCGCGCGCTGATGTACGGGGAGGTGGTGTGCGTCGAGCGCCGGGGCTGGAAGCGGGTCTACGACCTCGCCGAGCGCGCGGTCCCCGAGGCACTCCTTCACGACGACCTGGACGACGCCGAGTGCCTGCGCCGTCTGGTGCGCCTGGCAGGCCAGTCGCTCGGAGTCGGCACGCGCGCGGACATCGCGGACTACCACCGTCTCAAGGGCGAACAGGTCGACGCGGTGATCGCGGACTCGGGCCTGGTTCCGGTGACGGTCGAGGGGTGGGGCAAGGCCGCCTGGGCGGACCCGGAGGCCCTGCAGACCCCGCCGAAAGGCCGGCACCGTACGACGCTTCTGTCGCCGTTCGACTCCCTGATCTGGGAGCGGGCACGCACGGAGCGCATCTTCGGCTTCACACACCGCCTGGAGGCCTACGTCCCGAAGCCGAAGCGGGTGTACGGCTACTTCGCGATGCCGGTGCTCGCCGGTGGCCGGCTGGTCGGCCGAGTGGACCCCGCCCGCGAGGGACGCACGCTGGTCGCCAGGCAGGTGGCCCTGGACGGCGCCAAGGCGGTCCCGGCGGTGGCCCAAGCCCTGCTGGAGGCGGCGACATGGGTGGACTGCACAAACGTCCGCGTGGAACGGGTGGACGACCCGGCGCTGCGCGAGCCCCTCATGCGGGAACTGGCCCGGGCCCTGGACTGATCCCTGCCACCGCGGCGGGGCTGAGCCCCGGTCCCGCTAACGGATCTCCAGGATCTTCTCCCGCATCGCGTAGACCACGGCCTCCATCCTGGAGTGCAGCTGCAGCTTCTCCAGGATGTTGCGCACGTGGTTCTTCACGGTGTTCTCGGAGATGAACAGCTCCTTGGCGATGTCCCGGTTGTTCATTCCGGTGGCGACGAGTTTGAGGACCTCGAGCTCCCGGTCGGTGAGCCGGGGCGCCGGAACCAGCCGCCGCTCGTCGGTGCGCTGGATCATCGACTTGAACTCGGTGAGGAGTTTCGACGCCATGGAGGGGCTGATCTGCGACTGCCCGTCGGCGACCGCGCGAATGGCCGTGGCCACCTCGTCCGTGGAAATCTCCTTGAGGAGATAACCGGTCGCACCGGCCTTGATCGCGTCGTAGAGATCGGCCTCTTCATCGCTGATGGTCAGCATGATGATCTTCGCGCTGGGTGCCACCTCCTTGATGGAGGTGCACGCCTCGATCCCGCCGCGCTTGGGCATCCGTACGTCCATCAACACGATGTCGGGCAGCAGATCGGCCGCCTTGTCGACCGCCTCCGCGCCGTCCCCCGCCTCGCCGACGACCTGGATGTCCTCCTCGGCCGCAAGCACGATCTCCAGACCACGACGGAAGAGGGCGTGGTCGTCCACGACGAGGACTCGGATCGGCTCCTTGCGTGGCGAGCCCACGTCCGGGCCCATGACGGTGGCGCCGTCGTCGGCGTCCTCGTCACGCATCGGTCCGAAGCTGTCCGCCATCGTTCCTCCCCCTGAAGGCTGCGGCTGGGGTCGTGTGCCATCGCCAACCCAAGGTAACGGCCCATCGGTTGAGCCGTTGCGGCCATGATTCCATGCCCGGGTGGCGGTCAGGCGACAGAGCGCGGCGTGAAGAGGTCGCACACCGGTGCCCCTGGGGACGCACGAGCTCACCAGGGGCACCGGGTCACAGCACTCATCCAGCGGGATCAGCCGCCGAGCGCTCCTGCCGCGTCGACCGTCTACGCCTGAGCCACCATCTGGTCCGTACTGAGGTGGATGACGCCGTAGTCGTACGCGTGCCGTCGGTAGACAACGCTCGGTTGCTTGGTTTCGGAGTCGACGAACAGGTAGAAGTCATGCCCGACCAACTCCATTTCGTAGAGCGCCTGGTCGAGCGACATCGGGGACGCGACGTGGGTCTTCTCGCGTACTACGAGGGGGCCTTCGCCCTGCACCTCGAGTGATCCCACCTTCTTGGCCGCTACGCCGCCTGCCTCATCCTGCGGTACGACGCCGTTGCCGTTGAGTGTCGCGGCACCCGGGACGTGGTCGGGCACCTCGGCTGCCGTCAGCCGGGCCACCCCGCGACGTGTGTGTCGCTTGTCGTGCTGCTTGCGCAGCCGAGCCTCGAGCTTCTCCGCCGCCAGGTCGAGCGCCGCATACGGATCGCTGGCCGCTGCCTCCGCCCGGATCACCGGACCGCGGGAGTAAAGCGTGATCTCCACTCGGTCGCTGCGGTCGGCCTGTCGGGGGTTGGGCTCCTTGGACACCTCGACATCGAGGCTGATCACCTTGGCATCCAGCTTCTGGATCTTGTCCAGCTTCAGCTTGTCGGCCACGTGCTTCCGGAACCGCTCGGGCACCTCGGTCTTGCGGCCTTTGACGACGATGTCCACGCAGAACTCCGTTCCCGGATCGCTCCGCATCGCTGGCGGAGCATCTCCCTTGTGCACCAGGCCCCGGTGACCACCGGAGCCACGGACTCGGTGACTTCCACCTCCTCCTCCCCCGGGGGCGAGATCCCCACCCCGACCACTACGGGTGATTCAGAAAACCCGCAGATCGGCATTCGGATAAGCGAGGGATGGCCTGCGCCTTTCCCTCCACAACCGAACATATCTCGCCCGGACGGATGTCGTCACCCTCTACTACGGCGTACCTCCGTTCAGGTGAATTGACCTCCCCATTACCTGCAACGACGCAAGTTCTGAGTCAGTTCCGGTTTGTTTCGAAAGCTTCCGGCGACGCAGCGACCACCGCCGCTCGGATCCGGTCTCCGAGGCCGTTCCCAGCGGTCATTTCCCGTGGTGCTCGCATCCAGTACGTCGTTGCCGTCCTCTGTTCTGCTCTCTGTTCCCCCGTTGCTTCCCCTGTCCCACGGACATACACATCCGTGTCCGCCGTCCGTGCAACGGCGAGCGCATCCCGGACCGCGCGCGCCGCCTCCGCCAGCGACGCGCCCGTGGTCATCAGATCGTCGACGAGCACGACAGGCGCGTCTGCCAACAGCCTCCCGCCTCCGCCGGCCACCTCCAGCGCGCCCGCGAGATTGGCAAGCCGCTGCCGGGAATTGAGCTCCGACTGGTCGGCCACGGCCCGTCGCTGCCGCAGCACGGCCGCCACCCGCGCCGCCGTCCCGCACCGGCGCAGCTCGCCCGCCGCAGCGAGCGCGATCCGCCGCGTGGGGTCGTGCCCCCTCGCCCGCACCGCCCGCCGCGACGAAGGCACGGGCACGAGCAGCACGGGTCCCCGACCGCCACTGTTGCCTGAAGCCCCCGATCTGCCGTCGGCCCGCCCTGCCCCGCGACCCGCGCCGCCCGGCACGGCGCCCGCATCGACCGCTGCCCGCCCGGCCTCGGGGCCGATCGCGACGAGACCCGCCCGGACGGCCCCGGCCAGCGCCGTCCCGAGCGGTCCCGCGAGCGTGAGGACCCCCCGCTCCTTGTGCGCCAGGAGCGCGGCGCGCACGGCGCCCTCATACGCGGCCGTCGCGTGCACCACGGGCAGCCCCACCGGTTCCGGCGCCGGTCGCACCCGGCGCGGTGCGCCGCCGTGGAGAGCCGCGCGGCACTCGGGACAGAGCACCGTGCGCAGCCTGCCACAGCCGCCGCACTCGGCCGGCAGCACCAGGTCGGTGAGGTCCTGCCACCTCCTCCGCATGACCCCACTGTGCCAACGCCCACGAGGACCTGCCAGGCCTGTGGATAACTCCCGGCTTTCTCTGTGGATAACCGTCCGATGGCCGTGGATAACCGCCGAACGGACGGATGGCACGGGCGCGGATACGGCCGAGCCCGGACGCACGGCTGAGCTCACGCGCACGGCTCACCCGGCATGCACGGCTCACCCGGGATAGACGGGTGCCGTCCCTTCCTTGACCACCTTCTGCCACTGCTCCCCGGCCGACAGGCGCACGATCCCGTCCACCGAGTACGCCACCAGCGGCAGATGCTCGTCCTCGGACGCCGCGATCTGCGTGACGCCCGTGAGCGAGGGCGGCGGAGTGCCCGTGGGCGTGGAGCCGTCCACCTGCACATAGCGCAGCTGCTGCACCCCGCCGGACTCGCGACCGACCACCACGAGCTTGCTGTCACCGGCCCACGACATGGCCGTGACCTCTTCTAGTTGCGGAGTCACGGAGTGCAGTTCGAGAGCCGACACGCTGAGCCGCCCGCCGGACCCCGTGTCCCGCTCCACTCGTCCGATCTGCAGGGACGTCTTACCGTCCTTCTCCACGATCAGAGCGATCCGCGCACCGTCGGAGGCCACACGCACCGCGTCGATGCGCCCGTCCAGATCCGGCACGCTCACCTCGACCGGCCGGCCCGCGCCCTTCTCCAGCAGCACCAGCCGGGCGTTCTTCGGGTTGCGGTCGGCCACCCACAGGTCGCCCGCGCCGTCCCAGCTCGGCGTCGTCAGCCGGTCGCCCGGCGACGCGCCCTCACTGGACAGCACGGGGTCGCCGAGTGAGGCGCCCGACACCAGCGAGCCCACATACAGATACCGCCCGTCTGCGGAGACGCCGGCGGCGGTGTCCTCGTCCCGTGAGACGGCGGCCGAACGGAACTTCTTGTCTCCCTGGCCCAGCGCACCCGGAACCGGTTCGGGCTCCTTGGAGGTGCTTTCGCTGCGCAGGCGGACGAGCCGCTCCTTGCTGTCGATGAAGTAGTCGTACTCGGACCGCTTGGCCGTGCCGTGCGAGGCGATGATCTCGGCGTGGTTCTCGTCCAGCTCGCACAACCGCCTGCCGTTCGAGCGCTCGAGCTCGACCTGGTCCACACCCGTGGGCGTCAGATCCTGAAGCGTGAACAGCATCTGCGCCGCCATCCTGGTGCACTGCGTCTGCCCGACCCGGTCCGCCTTGTCGTTGAGCGGCACCGTCAGCTTGTTCTGGTCGTCGGGCGACAGGGAGGTGACCCCCCTCCTGAGCGCCGTACCCGACGGGAAACTCGACGCCGCGACGGGGTCGAGCCAGCGTGTAGGGCCCTTCAGCAGAGAGCGGACCGTCGAGGTCACGGGGTCCACCTTGCTGCGTACGTACACCGGGTCCGCGACCGTGCTCAGCTGGCCGCTCGGGGAGGCGGGCGCGTTCGAGGCGTAGTAGTACTTGTTGACCGACACGTAATTGCGCTGGAAGTCGGACTTGCCCATCACGACGCCCTGCGGCAACGAGTCGATGCGCCACTGATTGGTCTTCTTCTCCTGCGTCAGGTGCACCGTCCTGCTGTACGAGCCCGAGTCCGGCGCATACGCGTGCTCCGAGTCCACCACGGCGAGCCGGCTGCCGGTCAGCGTGTACGCGTAGTCGTCGCCCGCCTCCCGGCTCCTGGCCTGGTCGGCCTCGGCATTCGGCCCGTCGGACAGCACCGTGGTGGAGTCATCCGGGTCCCAGTGGCGCCGCGCGCTGTCCGTCAGGTACTTCCGCGCCGTCTCGTACCGCGGGTCGTCGCTGGTCAGCGCCTCCAGGAAGCCCCGCACGATCTCGTCGGGCCCCGCGTCCTCGCGCGGCGGCACCGCGAAGACCCGGACCTGGGTGTCCTGCCGGGGCGTCGACTCGACCCCACTGAGACCTCCGCTGTCCGGCATGGAGGCGCACCCGCTCAGCAGTACGGCCCCACAGCCGACATACACCCCCAGGTGCAGCGCACGCCGTCGGCCGCCCCCCTCAGCGCCCACCCGATGCCTCCCCTTGCTCACGCTCGTCGGGCCTGCCGACGCCGTGCGCCGGTTCCTGTGTGCTCTCGTCCTGGCGCCTCAGGGTCCCGGTGGACCGCGGCACCACACGCGCGCCGCTGCCGGGCAGCGCCGTCGGGTCAGCGGCAGGTGCCACCGTGGCCATCCGCGCCGCTATCGGGTCGCGGGAGGACGCCCTCTCCTCCGTGGCCTGCCGGGGCACCGTGGCCAGCCTGCTGGACCCGCCCTGGGGCAGACCGGCGTCGCTGAGCCCGCGATTGCGCCGGGAGTCCATGGGCTCCAGCGGTATCGGGGAACCCCTCAGCGGTTCGTCCGCGGTCCGCGGCAGCGTCAGCCGGAACTGCGAACCCCCGCCCGGCTCACCCCATGCCTGCAGCCAGCCGCCGTGCAGCCGTGCGTCCTCCAGGGCGATCGAGAGCCCGAGGCCCGTACCGCCGGTCGTACGCGCGCGTGCCGGGTCCGCCCGCCAGAAGCGGCTGAACACACGGGTGGCCTCCCCCGGCTTGAGACCCACACCGTAGTCACGCACCGCGATCGCCACCGCGCCGCCGGCCGCGGCGAGCTTGACGGTGACGTCCTTGCCCTCGCCGTGCTCGACCGCGTTGACCACGAGGTTGCGCAGCACACGCTCGACGCGCCGGGCATCCGCCTCGGCCACGACGGGCTGCTGGTCGCCCACGACACGGATCTGGGTGCCCTTGCGCTCCGCGAGCGGCGCGGCGCCGCTCACCACCCGTCGCACGACCTCGCGGAGATCGATCGGCTCGGCCTCCAGCGCGGCCGCGCCGGCGTCGAAGCGGCTGATCTCCAGCAGGTCCGCGAGCAGCGACTCGAACCGGTCCAGCTGGTCGGCGAGCAGCTCGGCGGACCGGGCGGTCACCGGATCGAAGTCGACACGCGCCTCGTGGATGACGTCGGCCGCCATCCGCACGGTCGTCAGCGGCGTACGCAGCTCGTGCGACACGTCGGACACGAACCGCCGCTGCATCCGCGAGAGGTCCTCCAGTTGCTGGATCTTCATCTGGAGGTTCTGGGCCATCTTGTTGAAGGCCTCGCCGAGCCGCGCGATGTCGTCCTCGCCGGTCACCTTCATACGTTCCTGCAGACGCCCGGCGGACAGCCGTTCGGCGATGCCCGCGGCCATCCGTACGGGTGTGACGACCTGACGCACCACGAGCCAGGCGATCGCCCCGAGGAGGACCACCACGAAGAGCCCGGCGGTCGCGAGCGTCCCCTTGACCAGGCTGAGCGACTTCTCCTCCTGTGTGAGCGGGAAGAGGTAGTACAGCTGGTACGGGTGTCCGTTCGGGTCGTTGATCTGCTTGCCGATGATGAGCGCCGGCTGCGTGTCGCGTCCGCTGTCGGTGTAGGTGATCCGGGTATAGCTCTGGGCCACACCCATACCCGCGCCGACGCGCGTGCGCAGGTCCTCCGGGACGCTCTGGCTCGGGTCCACCCCGCCCGAAGCGCGCGGTCCGAGTCCGCGGTTGTCGTTGTCAGCGACGGCCGTACTGAGCGTGACCACGTCGAACGCGCCCTGACCGCCGCTGGAGAGCGACTCCACGAGGTCGCCCATCCACCCGCTGACGTTCTGCACGGGGTCGTTGCCGTCGGCGCCCGGGTTGTCGTCACCGCCGCTCGCGCTGGCCGCGCTGTCCGCCTTCTGCCCGGCGACCGTGAAACCGCCCACGGCCTGGCTCTGCGACGCCTTCACCTTGGCGTCCAGCAGGCCGTTGCGCACCTGACCGATGACGACGAAGCCGAGCAGCAGCACCACGCCGAGCGACATCAGCAGCGTCGTGACGACGATCTTCAGCTGGATGTTGCGTCGCCACAGCCGCATCACGGGCAGCAGTGGACGGCGCACCCAGCGCATGACGAGCCGAAGGACCGGGCTGCCCTGGACTCCGCCCTGGAGCAGCCCGCCCTCGAAGAAACTTTCCCATCCGGAGCCCTGCCGACCGACAGGCCGCCCCGTACGGGCGCCCGGCCGACCGGGCGCCGAAGCGGCACTGTCCCGCGACATGTCAGCTGGGTCCGGCCTTGTAACCGACACCACGTACGGTCACCACGATCTCCGGCCGCTCCGGGTCCTTCTCGACCTTGGAACGCAGCCTCTGGACGTGAACATTGACGAGTCGGGTGTCCGCCGCGTGGCGGTAGCCCCACACCTGCTCGAGCAGGACCTCGCGGGTGAACACCTGCCACGGCTTGCGCGCCAGTGCCACCAGCAGGTCGAACTCCAGCGGCGTGAGCGCGATCGACTGCCCGTCCCGCTTCACCGAGTGACCTGCCACGTCGATGACGAGGTCGCCGATGGCGAGCTGCTCGGGCGCCGGCTCCTCCGACCTCCGCAGCCGCGCCCGGATGCGGGCCACCAGCTCCTTCGGCTTGAACGGCTTCACGATGTAGTCGTCCGCGCCCGACTCCAGACCGACCACCACGTCCACGGTGTCGCTCTTGGCGGTGAGCATCACGATCGGCACACCGGACTCGGCCCTGATCAGACGGCACACCTCGATGCCGTCCCGCCCGGGCAGCATCAGGTCGAGGAGCACCAGGTCGGGCTTGGTGTCACGGAAGGCGGCCAGCGCCTTGTCTCCGTCGGCTACGAAAGACGGCTCAAAACCTTCGCCACGCAGCACGATGCCGAGCATCTCGGCCAGTGCGGTGTCGTCGTCGACGACAAGGACTCGTCCCTTCATAAACGACATCATCCCATTCTCGTAACGGTGACCATGGCGCTGGTGAACAAGGTCACTGGCCTGTGACGATAGTCGTATGTGACCGTCACTGTCTGCCCTCGTCCGCGGACCTTGATGTCGGGAACGGATACCGGCTCCGAGGCGGGCAGCCTCGTCCCCGCCATCGTCACTCAACGCAGCCAGTCAGACACATCCTTTACCGAGACTCCTTCGAAGGGACTGCCCGGCGGCTCTCTCGACTCTGGACGGTGTCATCAGCGGTCTCAACGCGGCGATGGCCACGGCGCTGGGCAGGCCGGCGGAGCAGTGCCTGGGACGTGGCTTCGGTGATCTGTGGCCCGCAAACCACCGGATCTCGGCGGAGAGTCTCGTGGTGGCCGCCGCCGGGACGAAGACGGTCGCGATGGGGGTGCTGGAGTCCCCCGGACGGGGCGGAGCACCCGTTGCCTGCTTGATCGAGGCGCGGCAAGTGAGCCGCGTCGCTCGAAGTCATAGGCGGATGACGACCAGGGCTATGTCGTCGCTGGCGCCGTTCGCGACGCCGAGGCGGGCCAGCAGCGTGTCGGCCAGCTGGTCAGGGGCAAGGGTGGAGTCCTGAGCCAGGGCGTTGGTCAGGTGGGCCAGGCCGGTGTAGATGTCCTCGTCGCGGCGCTCGATGAGCCCGTCGGTGTAGAGCACGAGCGTGTCACCCCGGGTGTAGGTCATGCTGGCCTGGGGGCGGGGGACATGATGCGGGCGGGCGCCGAGGGGCGGATCGGTGGCCTGGTCCAGCAGTTCACAGGTCCCGTCGCGGTGGAGCAGGACGGGCGGTGGGTGCCCGGCGTTGCTGTAGATGATCAGTCTGGTGCGGGGGTCGATGAGTACCTTGACTGCGGTTGCGGCCGTCGCGCCCTCAATGGAGCGGGCGTACAGACCGAGGATTTCCAGGGCCTGGGCGGGGCTGGGCAGGGCCCGGATGGCTGCACTCAGGGCGCTGCGCAGCATGCCCATGACGGCCGCGGCGTGCAGGCCATGGCCGACGACGTCTCCGACCGCCACCGAGTAGAGGTCGGGTGGCAGGTCGACGATGTCGTACCAGTCGCCGCACACGTTGAGTGATGTGGTCGCAGGCAGATACCGTACGGCGACGTTCTCGTAGCGGAGCAGATCAGGGTCGTCGAGCATGGCTTCCTGCAACGTGACGGCGACCTGGCGCTCGCGGGCGTGGGCTTGGCGCAACTCCTGATTCAGCCGCTGTAGCTCGCGCGCCCTCACGTAGAGCTCGGCGGCTATGCCTTTGTTGTGCTCGGTGAACTGACGTGCCCTGGGTGAGTGGACGAAGTCGGTGACGTCGTCGGCCCGTTGGACGACCCACTTCACGCTGCCGTCCGGCCCCGGAATCGGGGTGTGGACCACGGACCACCACCGCTCCTCGAACTGGCGCGGCTGGTCGGGGGCGGGTACGTCGTACCGCTGCAGCGTCAGGGTGTCCGGCTTCCCGGTGTCCAGGACCTTCAGCAACGATGCCTTTACGTATTCTTCGTCGTCCCCGGGGGCGCCGGGATTTCCTGGTAGGGCGTCGAAGAAGTACTTCTCGATGAGCTCTTCCCTGGTTCGCCCGGTGATCTGCAGACATGCCGGGTTGACGTAGCGGATCACCAGGTCCTTGTCCAGCATCAGATAGGGGCTCGGCACCGCATCACAGAAGGCTGTGAAATCGAAGAAGTCCAGTGACATGCGCGCTCTCCAGGGTCCGTGAGCGCGACCACCTCAAATGTCATTCTATGGGCGATCCAGCGTCGGGGCTCGGCGGCCTCGACCGGGGCCTGAGCTGCAC
Organism: Streptomyces sp. NPDC001156; assembly: GCF_053598275.1. Classification (NCBI taxonomy): domain Bacteria; kingdom Bacillati; phylum Actinomycetota; class Actinomycetes; order Kitasatosporales; family Streptomycetaceae; genus Streptomyces; species Streptomyces sp. NPDC001156. Next base: position 90,782 of record NZ_JBSFJX010000020.1, read on the forward strand.
GTCTGCACCTGCTCCTTCGGCTCCCGCCATCCCAGCGAGGCGTCCGAGGGAGCTCGCTGCACCGTGAGCCTGCGACTCTCCTTGAGGCCGCCGCATGCGCCCGCGGCGGCACAGGATGGCTGGACGGCGGCTTCTACGTCTGTGAGGGAGACGCCCACCCGGCGGCCGACGACCGGTGCCCTCTCCACGCCACCCGATATGGCACCGCCCTGTTGTCAGCCGCAGATATCACGGCCCCTTCGCCTGCGAATCACCGCAGGTGGAGGGGCCGTTTTCGTCGATCAGTGTGACATCAACCCATTGCCTAAATCGTTACCTGGCGTGACCTGTCGCACAGCGCGGCGAGTGCGTCGGCGGTCACAGGCGACACGACACCCTCGTCGGTGACGATCGCCGTCACCAGTGCGGGCGGCGTCACGTCGAACGCAGGGTTGTAGGCCTGGGTCCCGAGGGGCGCCACCGCGATCCCGCCGCCCGCTTCCACTCCCGTCACCGGCACCCGAGGTGCGGTGAACTCCGTCACCTCATGTCCGGGCCGCTGCTCGACCTCGATGGACGCTCCGTCCGGCGTGTCCGGATCCACCGTCGTCACCGGTGCCACCACGATGAACGGCACGTGGTGGTACCTGGCGAGCACAGCGAGCGGATAGCTCCCCACCTTGTTCGCCACGGAACCGTCGGCCGCGATCCGGTCCGCCCCGATCAGTACGGCGTCCACCTCTCCGGCCGCGAAGAGCGAGCCCGCCGCGTTGTCCGTGAGCAAGGTGTACGCCATCCCGTGGCGGGCCGCCTCGTACGCCGTCAAGCGGGCACCTTGCAGCAACGGCCGCGTCTCGTCCACCCACAGCCGACGCAGGCGTCCCACCCGGTGCGCCGCCAGCGCCACCGCGAACGCCGTGCCCTCCCCTCCGGACACCAGCGCCCCGCTGTTGCAGTGCGTGAGCACCCGGTGCCCGCCGCCCGGCAGCAGCTCGTCCAGCAGGGCCAGCCCGTGCCGCGCCATGCGTCCGCTGGCCGCGGCGTCCTCCTGGTGCAGTGCCCGCGCCGCGGCGAGCGCCGCCGCGGCAGCCTGCTCCTGGCCTTGGCCGTCGGTGAGTGCGGTCCGGTACGCGGCCCGGGCCCTGCCCACGCCGACAGCCAGGTTCACCGCGGTGGGCCGGGCGCCCGCGAGCGCCGCGGCGGCCTCGTCCACGTCGAAGCCGCGTGCGGCGGCGAGCGCCACACCATACGCGCCGGCGATCCCGAGCAGCGGTGCCCCGCGCACGGCGAGGGTGCGGATCGCGTCCACCAGCGCGGGCGCGTCCGTGCACACGAGCTCGACCTCTTCCGCGGGGAGCCTTCTCTGGTCGAGAAGCACCAGCACGGGCCCCTCGGGCGGCTCGTCCCAGCGGATCACGGATATCCCCATGGACTGCATGTCCTCGCCGGATTGCGCGTACTGATCAGCCATGCCGTCAGTCTGCCCCGTATCCGGCCGACAATTGAAGGTGCACAGCAGGCTCTCCCCCCGGTCCCTTGGCGAACGCAGCGTGGCACGATGGCAGCCAACTCGCCGCCGCGACCGCGGACGGGCACCGTGAAGGAGCGACGATGGAAGACACTCCGGGCTGGGCCTCGCCCGGATCTGCCCCGGCCGACGGGCGGCAGCCGGACGCATCCGGCGCGCGGTCGCCGGAGCAGCCCACGGGTCAGGGCGGCGCCGATCAGCCGCAGCCGCCGACCAAGTGGTCCAAGGAGCAGCCGCCGCCGGGGCAGTGGGCCGCTCCCCAGCCTCACGGGCCCGGCCAGAACCCGCCACCGCCGCAGCCCGGCCGGAGCTGGGCCTCCCACCCTCCCACCGCTCCCGGCGGCTACCCCGGCGCGGGCGCCGGATACGGCGGCTGGGGAGGACCCGACCGCGGATACGGCGGCAACGGAGCATGGGGCGGCGCCTGGGGCCCGCCCCCCGCCGCCAAGCCCGGCGTGATCCCGCTGCGCCCGCTCGGCGTCGGCGAGATCCTCGACGGCGCGGTCTCCACCATGCGCACCTACTGGCGCACGGTCCTCGGCATCGCGCTGGCCGTCTCCGTCGTCATGCAGACGGCCGTCCTTCTGCTCCAGAAATTCGTCCTGGCCGACAGCACCACCACGGACACCCTCAACGACCCGAACGCCTCCGTGCACGAGCTGAGCCGCGCGATGGCCGACACGATGGTGAGCTCCTGTGTCGTCCTGCTCGTCGTCCTGCTCGCCACGATCGTCGCCACAGGCCTGCTCGCACCCGTCACCAGCCGCGCCGTGCTCGGCAAATCGGTGACCGCTGAGCCATCGCGTCCCTCCCGCTCCCAGCTGGCGAGGCTGATCGGCCTGACGGTGCTGCTGCCGCTCATAGCGCTCGCGGCCATCGCCGTGGGCACGCTGCCCGGCATCCTCGTCGCCGTGACCGCCTCCACCGCCGGAGGCACCGCGCTGGCCGTCCTCGGCGGCCTGGTCGGGGGCGTGGCGGCCCTGTGGATCATGACCCGCTACTCGCTCGCCCCGTCCGCACTGATGCTGGAGAGGCAGAGCATCCGCAAATCGATGAGCCGCTCCGCGAAGCTGGTGCGCGGTTCGTGGTGGCGGATCTTCGGCATCCAGCTGCTCGCCCAGGTCATCGCGGCCATCGTCGCGTCGCTCGTCGTGATCCCGTTCGTCATCGTGGCCGGGGCGGTGAGCGGTGACGGCATCAGCAGCCTCGTCAACACGCCGGGCAGCGTCGGCTGGACGTTCCTCATCGTCAGCGGCATCGGCTCGGTGATCGGACGCATGGTCACCTTCCCGATCACCGCCGGCGTGACCGTGCTCCTCTACATCGACCAGCGCATCCGCCGCGAGGCCCTCGACCTCGATCTGGCCCGCGCCGCCGGTCTCCAGGTCCACGGCTCCGACACCCCCGGCACCACTCCGGGGAGCTGATGCGGTGAGCATGACGGGGGGGATACTGAAAGTCGTACCGGTGCTGTGGCGCTCGGGCGACGGACCACCGGTGACGATCCCGCGCGACCCCGCGCGGGAGGCGGCCCGGCGCGAGCTGTCCAAGCGGATGTACCACGAGAACGACCCAGGGCTGCTGCAGCGCACTTTGAACGCCTTCTGGGACTGGGTCGACCGGCTGTTCGGAGCCGCCTCGACGGCGACACCGGGCGGCTCGGTGGGCCTCCTGGTCATCGTCCTGGCGGTGCTGGCGGTCGTCGGGGCCCTGTGGTGGCGCCTCGGCACCCCGCGGCGCGCCTCCGCGGCGTCCGCCGCGCTCTTCGAGGACCGCCCCCGAAGCGCAGCCGAACACCGTGCGGCCGCCGAGGCGCACGCCGCCCAGGGCCACTGGAACCAGGCCGTCCAGGAACGCATGCGCGCGATCGTCCGCTCCCTGGAGGAACGGGCCCTGCTCGACGTACGCCCCGGCCGGACCGCCGACGAAGCAGCCTCCGAGGCCGGCCGGACCCTGCCCGACCACGCCGACCCGCTGCGCACGGCGGCCCGCGACTTCGACGACGTCACCTACGGTGGCCGGGCCGCCGGCGAAGGAACGTACCGCCGCCTGGCCGCCCTGGACGACGACTTGGAGCGCGCCAAGCCACAGCTCACCGCCAGCACCCTCGCCACGGCCCACAACGGCCGCCAGGGAGCCGCCGGATGACCACCGAGACCCTGCTCCCGTCCACCTCGGTCTCGCCCCCCGTGCGCCAGGTCTGGACCCGGGCACGCGGTGTCCTGCTCGCCGTCGTCCTCCTCCTGATCGGGGCCCTCGCGCTCGCGGTCATCCGCTCGGACACCCATCACGGCCGCCTGGACCCGCGCTCCGCCGACCCCTACGGCAGCCATGCCGTAGCCGCTCTCCTCGCCGAGCGGGGAGTCTCCACGCGCGTCGTCACCACCCTGGACGAGGCCCGCTCCGCCGTCGGTCCCGACACGACGCTGCTGATCGCCGTACCCGAACAGCTGACGCACCGTCAACAGCAGGTGGCGTACCAGGCGGTGAAGGACTCCGGCGGCAGGACGATCCTGATCGCTCCCGACACTTCGGTCGCGACCCTGGCACCCGGGGTCTCGGCCGACCCCGCGCCCAGCTTCGAGTCGGCACTCGACCCGGACTGCACGCTGCCCGTCGCCCGCAGAGCCGGAGCCGCCACCACGGGCGGCCTCCGCTACGACACGAGCATCGACCAGGCCGACACCTGCTACCCCAGCGACGGACTGCCCACTCTGGTGCGTGTCCCGGCTGTCTCCGGAGGCGGCGACACCGTCGTCCTGGGCGCGCCCGACATCCTCTACAACAACCGCCTGGCCGAGCAGGGCAACGCCTCGCTCGCCCTGCAACTTCTGGGTTCCCGTTCCCACTTGGTCTGGTACCTCCCCTCGCTCTCCGACGCCTCGGCCACCGACGCTGGCCGCAAGACCTTCCTCGACCTGCTCCCCTCGGGCTGGCTCTGGGGCACCCTGCAACTCTTCATCGCCGCAGGTCTGGCCGCGCTCTGGCGGGCACGCCGACTCGGCCCGCTCGTCGCCGAAAAACTCCCCGTCGCGATCCGCGCCTCCGAAACCGTCGAAGGCCGCGCCCGCCTCTACCGCAAGGCGGACGCCAGGGACCGCGCCGCCATCGCTCTGCGCTCCTCCACCCGCACCCGCCTCGCCCCCCTCGTAGGCATTCCCCTCGCCCAGGCGCACGCGCCCGAGGCCCTACTCCCCGCACTGTCCGCACAGATGCACGGCGAGGCACAGTCCCTGCACGCTCTCCTCTTCGGCCCGCCGCCCGGCGACGACGCGGCCCTCACTGCCCTCGCCGACCAACTCGACGCCCTCGAAAGAGAGGTACGCCGTCCATGATGGACCCGACCACTGACAACGCCGGGTACACCGAGGACGCGGGCACCGCCCGCGCCTCTCTGGAAGCCTTGCGCGCCGAGATCGCCAAGGCCGTGGTCGGCCAGGATCCCGCGGTGACCGGCCTCGTCGTCGCCCTCCTCTGCCGCGGACACGTGCTGCTGGAAGGGGTCCCCGGGGTCGCCAAGACACTGCTGGTGCGCGCACTGGCCTCCGCACTCGAACTCGACACGAAGCGCGTCCAGTTCACACCGGACCTGATGCCCAGCGACATCACCGGGTCCCTCGTCTACGACGCCCGCACAGCCGAGTTCTCCTTCCAGGCCGGCCCGGTCTTCACCAACCTGCTGCTCGCCGACGAGATCAACCGCACCCCGCCCAAGACCCAGTCCTCGCTCCTCGAAGCCATGGAGGAGCGTCAGGTCACGGTCGACGGCACCCCGCGCCCGCTCCCGGAGCCGTTCCTGGTCGCCGCGACGCAGAACCCAGTCGAGTACGAGGGCACGTATCCACTCCCGGAAGCCCAACTTGACCGGTTCCTGGTCAAACTGACGATCCCTCTACCGTCCCGCCAGGACGAGATCGACGTCCTCACCCGTCATGCCACCGGCTTCAACCCCCGCGACCTGCGCGCCGCCGGCGTACGCCCGGTGGCAAGCGCTGCCGACCTCGAGGCCGCACGCGCCGCCGTCGCCAAGACGGCGGTCTCCCCGGAGATCACCGCGTACGTCGTGGACATCTGCCGCGCCACCCGCGAATCGCCGTCCCTCTCCCTCGGCGTGTCGCCTCGCGGCGCGACGGCCCTCCTCGCCACGTCCCGGGCCTGGGCCTGGTTGACGGGTCGTGACTACGTCATCCCCGACGACGTGAAGGCGCTGGCTCTACCGACGCTGCGTCACCGCATCCAACTCCGCCCGGAGGCCGAGATGGAGGGCGTGACGGCGGACTCCGTCATCAACGCGATCCTCACCCACGTCCCCGTCCCCCGGTAATGGCACTCACCGGACGCGCCGCCCTGCTCGCGGCACTCGGCACCCTCCCGGTCGGCATCTGGGAACCCAGCTGGACGGGCATCCTCGCCGTCAACGGATCGCTCGCCCTGGCGTGCGCCTGCGACTTCGCGCTGGCGGCCCCCGTTCGGCGACTGGGTCTAAGCCGTTCCGGCGACACATCGGTACGACTCGGCGAAGCGGCCGACGTGACACTCACCATCACCAACCCCTCGGGCCGCCCCCTGCGGGCCCGGCTGCGCGACGCCTGGCCGCCCAGCAGTTGGCAACCGGGGACCGAAACGCCCGCCTCCCGCCACCATCTGACGGTCCCTCCGGGTGAGCGCCGCCGTGTGACGACCCGTCTGCGCCCCACCCGCCGCGGTGACCGGCACGCGGACCGCGTCACGATCCGCTCCTACGGCCCCCTCGGCCTCTTCGCCCGCCAGGCCGCGCACACGGTCCCCTGGACGGTACGGGTCCTGCCGCCCTTCGCCAGCCGCAAGCACCTCCCGTCCAAACTGGCCCGCCTCCGTGAACTGGACGGCCGCACCAGCGTGCTGATCCGCGGCGAAGGAACCGAGTTCGACAGCCTGCGCGAGTACGTCCCTGGGGACGACACCCGTTCCATCGACTGGCGTGCTACGGCGCGCCAGTCGACCGTCGCGGTGCGCACCTGGCGCCCTGAACGAGACCGGCACATCCTGCTGGTCCTGGACACCGGCCGCACATCGGCCGGACGAGTCGGGGACGCACCTCGTCTGGACGCCTGCATGGACGCGGCGCTCCTGCTGGCCGCCCTGGCCTCCCGGGCCGGCGACCGCGTCGACATGCTCGCCTACGACCGCCGCGTTCGCGCCTTGGTGCAGGGCCGAGCCGCCCGTGACCTGCTCCCCTCACTGGTCGATGCCATGGCGACACTGGAGCCGGAGCTGGTGGAAACGGACAGCCGCGGGCTGGCGGCCACCGCGCTCCGCACTGCGCCACGCCGTTCCTTGCTCGTCCTGCTGACCTCTCTTGACGCGGCCCCCGTCGAGGAGGGCCTTCTGCCGGTACTGTCCCGCCTCACCCAGCGGCACACGGTGCTGCTCGCATCGGTCGCCGATCCGCATGTGGCAGCCATGGCGACGGCCAGGGGAAGTGCGGATGCGGTGTACGAGGCGGCGGCCGCGGCCCAGGCCCAGGCGGAACGCACCCGCACGGCCGAACAATTGCGACGCCAGGGGGTCACCGTCGTGGACGCGACGCCGGAGGACTTGGCGCCGACGCTGGCGGACGCATATCTGGCGCTGAAGGCGGCAGGCCGGCTCTGAGGTCGACAATCCATTTCCGCTCTCAGGGGTGGGAACTGCCCCTGAAATGCAGAAAACCCCGCACCTGCGGTGCGGGGTTTTCCCAAGATTTGTTCGGCGGCGTCCTACTCTCCCACAGGGTCCCCCCTGCAGTACCATCGGCGCTGTAAGGCTTAGCTTCCGGGTTCGGAATGTAACCGGGCGTTTCCCTCACGCTATGGCCACCGAAACACTATGAAACAGACAACCCGCCCGGCACCCAGGGTGCGGGGATTGTTCGTGGTTTCAGAACCAACACAGTGGACGCGAGCAACTGAGGACAAGCCCTCGGCCTATTAGTACCGGTCACCTCCACACGTTACCGTGCTTCCAGATCCGGC